>JAHELM010000345.1 GCA_024644185.1 Rhodospirillales bacterium
TTGGCGCGGTTGGCGCTTTCCGCCGCGTCGCGGGCTTGGCGCAGATCCTGCTCGATCTGCTTGTGGCGGGTGATGTTGCGCAGGATTCCGGTCAGGAACACCCCATCGGCGCCGCGCACCTCGGCAAAGGCGACCTCCACCGGGAATTCCCGGCCGTCGGCCCGGCGCCCCAGCGATTCGCGAAACGTGCCGTCGGCAATGCCTTCGGCGGGAAAGCCGGGCACCAGCCGGTCGAACGGCGTGCCGATCACATCGTCGGCGGAATGGTCGAACATGCCCTCGGCGGCCGGGCTGAAGCTGCGGATCTCGCCACCGATGCCCAGCGTCACGATGCCGTCGGCGGCATGGTCGATGACCGCGCGCAACCGGACTTCCTCGCGCTGCAATGCCGCCCGGGTGATTGCCAGATCGTTGCTGCGGGCGATGAAATCCTCCAGCGCCCGCGCCATGGCGCCGATCTCGTCATTGCCGGCGACCGCCACCGTTTCCGGCATGACGCCGTCGCGCGGCCGCACCATGGCACGGCCCAGCACGGCCAGCCGGTCGGCGATGCCCCGCTTGACCACGAACCAGCCGATGAAGGCGGCAAGGGCCGCACTGGCCAGGGCGAGCGCGATCATCACCAGCCGCCCGGTGTCGCGCAGCTCCGCCACGCGCGCGGCGCTGGCCGATGCCGCCACCGCAAAGGTCCCGGCATTGGCGCCGGCGATAACGGCCAGGTCGGCGGCCTGCAGCCGGAACTGGCCGACCAGCAGGGTCAGCGTTTCGGCATGCTGGATGCGCCAGCGATGCAAGGCGAACAACCCTTGCGCACCGTCCAGCAACGCCATGATGGAATCGCCGGTCTCGCGCACGCGGTCCCCGGGCGAAGGCCCGTCCAGCAGGCGCCGGAGTTCGCGGGCGTCCGCCAGCGTTTCAACCTCGATCCGGTCGATTCCGTCCTGGCTGTCGATCTGCGGCAGGCGGACCAGATGAACCAGAAGGTTGGCCGCCGTGGCGCGTATGGTCGCGCCGAGACCGCCGAGATCGAGTTCCGCCAGGCCGGCCTCGATGCCGTCGACCAGGGATTCGGCGCGGCTCTGCGCCTCGGCGATCTCGGCCGCATTGCGCAGCGCATCCGCCCGGATCTGAAAAACCAGATCGAGGATCGAGCGGATATCCTGACTGGCCCTGTTGAAGGCCAGAAGATCGGCCTCGCTGGAGCGGGCGGATATCCGCGCGGTGCCTTCGGCGATCCGGTCCAGCCGTTCGGACACCAGTCGATAGGCATCGTCGAGCTGCGTCCGGGTCCGGGCGGCGATCAGGTCGGCAGCCGCCCCGTCGAGCTGTTGCGCGGTCAGCGCCAGTTCGTCGGCGTCGCGCAGGCCGGGCAGGCGCCCGATCGCCAGGGATTCCGCCTCGCGCCCCAGCCGGTCGAAGATCGCCACCGCCAGGCCGCTGGTCAGCACCCCCAGCACCACGAAGGCGCCGAAGGCCGACAGCAGCTTCAGGCGCAGACCATGCCGTCCGCGACCGGGATTCGGCCCTTCGGTCATCGCTTCCAAATTCCGCGATAAATCTCGCGATATCCGTTGTCGGGGTCGAAGATGTCGCGCATCGCGGCGCCGGCATCCAGATTCTCCGGCGTGACCAGATGCACAGGGGCGATGTATCCGCTGGGCGGGGCGCCGGCGAAGGCGCGATTGAGCTCGTCGATCAGCTGCCAGCCTTGCAGCAGCAGCGGTTCCGGCACGGTGGCGGCCTGATAGCTGTCCTGGCGGATCCGGCGGAACGCGGACGGGCTGCCGTCGCCGGCCGAGACGTTGGAGATCCGGCCGGATGGCGGAATCCCCTCGAGCACCAGGACGGAGGCCGCGAAATCGAAATAGATATCGTTGATGGCCAGGCTATAGGTCCAGCGGGCGCCATGCGCCTGCAACAGCCGCCTTGTGACCGCCCCCATATCGTCCGCGGCGCGTGAAATCGCCACATCCTCGATCGCCAGTACCGCGCAGCCGCCGCAGCGGCGTATGGTTTGGGCCATGATCTCGGCCTTGTGCATGGCGATCTGGAAATTTGAATCGGTGAACACCACCACCCCGGCCATGCCGTTCGACCGGACCACCGCATACAACGCCGCAACGCGTGCGACCTCGGTGGCGTCGGTCGTCACATTGGCGATCACCGGCGTTCCCTCCACGGGTCCCGGATCCGGCCCGGCATGCCAGCCCACGACCGGAATTCCGCGAAGCTGAAAGGACCGCAGCCGCCCCAGGTTTTCACGCGCATCCATGCCGCCCACGATCAGCCCGTCGGGGCGAAGCGCCAGCGCCCGGCGGAAGGCGTCCTCGCGGCCCGCCTGGGTGCCCTGCGCATCGACCACGCGGATGGTCCAGCCGATTGCCGCGGCGGCTTCCCGCGCGCCCTCGGCGGCCCCAAGGATGCCGCCATTGCGCAGATCGTCGGCGACATAGACGATGCTTTTCTCGGGCGCCGCGGCGGGGCCGGAAACCGGGCCGGTCCAGGGCGAATTCTGCTCGGCGGCCACGGCCACGGCCGCGCGCGCGGATTGCAGGAATGCATCGTCCGCAACCGCGGGCCAGGCGATGACCGATGCCAGCAGCAGACCCGCGACGAGGGCGCGGGGCGGTCCGTGAGCGATGGATTTCCGGAAAACTTTCATCGATATGCAATCCTGCCTGCGTCGGCGGTCGGCCCGGTTGTTTTGTGCAACCGCCGGAACCCGACGGCTCTTAATAGTCTGGAAACAATCTAGTCTCGTGCGCGATCCGGCTCAAGCCGCCCGCAACGGGCGGCGGTGGATCGGAACGGCTCCAGGCGATATTGGCCCTGGTCGGCGGCAAGAACCAGCCCAGGAGTACAAGACCGCCGATCCCTGTCCGCCGCCGGACCGCGCGGACGAATTCCGTCATGATTTGGCGAAGATCAGCCCGGCAGGGCCACGCCGTGACACAGCGGGAACCCGGCCCCGGATTCCCAGGCCGCCTGGAAGGCCGGCTGGAACCAGGTCAGCAGGACAAACCCGGCCAGCAAGGTTGCTGCCAGGCCAAAGGCAGTCAGTTCCACCGCCTCCCACAGCCCGTCATCCGCCGCGATCGCCTGCAGGCGTAAAGCCAGACCCGCCCGCAGGCGTAAAGTCATAACCGCCCGCAGGCGCCAGGTCACCGCATCCAGCACGATACCGCCTCGTTCCTTTTCGCCCATCATAGGAACATCCCGACCGTCTTGCCATCGTCTTGCCAGTTCGCGGACGATCCATTATGCCTTTTCGCGCAATTCCACCGACCGGCAAAGAGGATTCAGCGCATGACCCGCAAGATCGAAACTGTCGCCGTTCTGGGCGGCGGCACCATGGGAACCGGCATTGCCGGGGCCTGCGCCCAGGCCGGCTGCCGGGTGCTGCTGCTGGACGTGACGAAGGACGCCGCCGACAAGGCGCTGGAGCGCATCGTCAGCGGCCGCCCGCCGGCGGTGGACGACCCCGAGGCGGCGAAGCGGATCGAGACCGGTTCCTTCGAGACGGATCTGGAGCGGATCGCCGATTACGACTGGATCTGCGAAGCGGTGATCGAGGACCTGCAGACCAAGCGTACGCTGTTCCGCAAGCTGGAGCCCCTGCGCCGGGACGGCTCGGTGGTCAGCACCAACACCTCGGGCATTCCGTTGCATTCCATCGCCTTCGACATGCCGGCCCGCCTGCGCCGCGACATCGTGGTCACGCATTTCTTCAACCCGGTCAAGG
>JAHELM010000346.1 GCA_024644185.1 Rhodospirillales bacterium
AGGGCGGCGGCGACGAGACCCGTTCGAACCCGTGGCTGGCCGAACTCCAGCAGGATATGTTCTGCGAAATCAACACCTTCGATGCCAATGAGCGGGGCATCAGGGAAGGCCAGATGATCTGGGTCAGGTCGCCGGAAGGCGGCAAGGTCAAGGTCAAGGCCATGCTGACCGAACGCGTCGGTCGGGGCGTTGCCTTCATGCCGTTCCATTTCGGCGGCGTGTTCCAGGGCGAGGATTTGCGCCACAAATATCCGGCTGGCGCCGACCCCTATGTCCTGGGCGAATCGTCGAACACCGTCGGAACCTATGGTTACGACTCGGTGACCGCCATGCAGGAGACGAAAGTCACCCTGTGCCAGATTGAGATCGCGTGAGGGAGCTGAACCATGGCCCGCATGAAATTCCTGTGTGATGCCGAACGCTGCATCGAGTGCAACGCCTGCGTCACTGCCTGCAAGAACGAAAACCAGGTGCCCTGGGGCGTCAACCGGCGTCGCGTGGTCACCATCAATGACGGCAAGCCGGGCGAGCGCTCGATCTCGGTGGCCTGCATGCATTGCTCCGACGCACCCTGCATCGCGGTGTGCCCGGTGGATTGCATCTATCAGACCGAACAGGGCGTTGTCCTGCACTCCAAGGACCTGTGCATCGGTTGCGGCTATTGCTTCTACGCCTGCCCGTTCGGCGCGCCGCAATATCCCAGCGCCGGCAATTTCGGCAGCCGCGGCAAGATGGACAAGTGCACCTTCTGCAACGGCGGTCCGGAAGACGACATGAGCGAGGAAGAGTTCACCAAGTACGGTCGCAACCGTCTGGCCGAGGGCAAGCTGCCGCTGTGCGCGGAGATGTGCTCGACCAAGGCGTTGCTGGCCGGTGACGGTGACGAGGTGTCCAACATCTACCGCGAGCGCGTGGTCGCCCGCGGATTCGGGTCCGGCGCCTGGGGCTGGGGCACTGCCTATCAGTTGAAATCGGGAAGCTGAGCCCCTTTTCGCTTGAACGACCAGGCCGGGGGGCGGGCGCCAAGTCTCGCCCCCCGGTTTACTTCAAGGGCGATTTCGGCCGGGGGCGGGCCGGGCGGATTGGCCAAGGCCAACAAGGAAGAGAAAAATGCGCGATTTTGGCGTAATCAGGCGGGCCACCCTCGTGGCCTGCATTGCGATTGCCGCAACCGCACTCGGCGGATGCCGCGAGGAAGAACAGGGTCGAGTCCTGTCCTTCCAGAAGGGTAACTATCTCGGCGAGCCCGACCAGAATCTTTCGGCCGGGCAGGTCGAGGAGCTGCGCCAGCGCGCCGCGCAGCAGCGGTCGGAATAACGAATCCCCGGGGCTGGAGGAACAAAGCGATGTTGACTGGAACGATGGCAAGAGCCCGCCGCATGTTCGGCGCGGCGCTGGTTGTGTCCGTCCTGGCCCTGGGTGTCGGCGTTGTCGCCGGCCCGGCCCTTCATCCTGGCGTGGCCCAGGCGCAGGAAGCCGGCGCGGTGCCGGGCGGAACGCTTGGCACCGCGAGCGAGTCCGAATTCTGGCGGGACGTGCGCGGCGGCGCCCAAGGCACGGTGTCGATCCCCGACAAGAAGGCCGGGGTGATGGTGCAGTCCAGCGGCGAGAACTGGCGCGCGATCCGCAACGGGCCCTTGTCGCGCATCGGTATCTGGCTGCTGGCGGGCATGATCGTCGCGCTGGCACTGTTCTTCGCCGCTCGCGGCCGCATCAAGATCGATTCCGGCCTCAGCGGCCGGCTGATCGAACGCTTCAATACGATCGAGCGCGTCGCCCATTGGCTGACCGCCGGCAGCTTCGTGCTGCTGGCCTTCACCGGGCTGAATGTCCTGTATGGGCGTTACATGTTCGCCGGCCAGGCCGCCCCGTCGGGCGAGTTCGGCATACTGCACGCAATTTTCGCCGTGCTGACCTATTACGGCAAGCTGGGGCATCATTTCATCGCCTTCGCCTTCATGGCGGGCCTGATCCTCACCTTCGGCCTGTGGGTGCGCGACAACATCCCCGACCGGCTCGACCTGAAATGGCTCGCTGTTGCCGGCGGCCTGCTCACCAGGGGCGTCCACCCGCCGGCCCGGAAGTTCAATGCCGGCCAGAAGATCATGTTCTGGGCGGTCATCCTGGGCGGGCTTTCGCTCAGCCTGTCCGGCCTGTCGATGATGTTCCCGTTCACCATTCCGTTGTTTGCCAAGACCTTCGCGGTGCTGAACCTGTTTGGCCTGGATCTGCCGACCGCACTGTCCGGGGTGCAGGAAATGCAGCTCTCTCAGGTCTCGCATGCGAGCGTCGCCCTGGTGATGGCGACCATCATCATCGCTCACATCTATATCGGATCCCTGGGCATGGAGGGGGCGTTCGATGCGATGGGGTCGGGCATGGTCGATGAGAACTGGGCGCGGGAGCATCACGGGCTCTGGGTCGCCGAGGTCAAGGGCGAGACGCCGCCCGCCGTGCATGATGGCGGGGCCGGGGCGGCCGCGCCGAAACAGGCCTGATCGGCCGGAAACAAAGCTGAGGATACGCCGATGGAAGGGTACAGTCGCAGGCTGGGCCGCGGGATGGCGGTCGCGGCAATTCTGTTGCTGGGGTTGGGAACGCCGGTGCTGGCGCAGACCCTGATGAGCGAAGACCAGGCGCGGGCCGCCATCGCGGAAAAATACGGGGTCGAGGTGTTGCGCATCGAGGCCGCGGACGTCGACGGCAAGCCGGTCTTCATCCTGCGGGTGATGAACCCGCGGGGAAATTTCAATGAGGCGTTCCAGGTCAACATGCTGGCTGTCGACCGGAGCAGCGGAGAGCCTGTCCCGCAGTTCCGACATAAGCCGGCGGGATATGATTTGTCGGGCGGCGCGGACACCGGTTCGGTTCAGTAACCGCGCCGCTCCCAGGATGGGAGAGAGGCGGTGCGCATTCCGGCGGTTTTCCGGCCGGGGATCGTCTGGCTGGTCGCGCTGACCTGGCCGGGTGCGGTTTCGGCCGATTTCGAAGGGCATGGCGGCGCCGTCAAGGGCATTGCCGTATCGCCCGACGGGACGACGGCGCTGACTGCCAGTTTCGACTATTCGGTCATGTACTGGTCGCTGCCCGACGGCGTGCCGCGCGGCCGCTTCGCGGGACATGCGGGCGGCGTCAATGCCGTGGCCTTCCTGCCGGGCGCCCGGCAGGCGGTGTCCGGCGGCGACGACGGCGCGCTGATCGTATGGTCGCTGCCCGATGGCGGGATTGTCCGACGCATTGCCGCCCATGCCGCCAAGGTCGCGGCCATCGCGATCTCTCCGGATGGCCGGATCGTCGCCTCCGCCGGCTGGGATCGTTCCATCCGCCTGTGGTCCCTTGCCGATGGCAGGCTGCTCCACGATCTGACAGGGGCCGCCGACAACGTCAACGCGCTGGCCTTCTCGCCCGATGGCGCCACCCTGCTGTCCGGCGGCCAGGATTCGACCATCCGCCTGTGGCGCATGCCGGACGGGGTCCAGCAACTGATCATGCCGGGTCACGATTTCGCGGTGAACGCGGTCCGTGTCACGCCCGACGGGGCGCGGGCGGTGTCTGCCGGCGTCGACGAAACCATCCGCGTCTGGGCTCTTTCGGACGGCAGGCAGATCGACCAGTGGTATGGTCATGCCGGGCCGGTGATTGCAGTGGATATATCGGCCGACGGCAAGCTGGTGGCGTCTGGCGGGATCGACGGTATCGTCCGGATCTGGCACATCGCCAGCGGCAAGCTGGTCCATG
>JAHELM010000347.1 GCA_024644185.1 Rhodospirillales bacterium
CGGAACGCGTCCCCATCCTCCGGCGTGGTGATGATCAGAATCTCGCGGATGCCGGCCAGCATGAGGACCGACAGCGGATAGTAGATCATCGGCTTGTCGTAGACCGGCAGAAGCTGCTTGCTGACCGCGCGGGTGATCGGATAGAGCCGCGTGCCGGAACCGCCGGCGAGAATGATGCCCTTGCGTACCGCCTGACCGCTCATCGCGAAGCCTCTTTCCCAAGCCCGATTCGTTCAACCCGATAGTCGCCCGAGAGAATTCTCTGCCACCAGTCGCGGTTCTCGAGATACCAGGATACCGTCTTGCGCAATCCGCTCTCGAAGCTCTCGCGCGGCTTCCAGCCCAGTTCGCGGGCGATTTTGGATGCGTCGATCGCATAGCGCGCATCGTGACCCGGCCGGTCGGCGACAAAGCTGATCAGGGACTCGTGCGGGCGATGCGGCGAATTCGGCAACAGATCGTCAAGAATCGCGCAGACCGCGCGCGCCACCTGTATGTTCTGCCGTTCCGCATTGCCGCCGATGTTATAGGTCTCGCCGATCCGACCCTGCTCCATCACCAGGCACAGGGCTTCGGCGTGATCCTCGACATAGAGCCAGTCGCGCACATTCTCGCCCTTGCCGTAGATCGGCAATTTCTCGCCCTTCAACGCTTTCAGGATCAGGACCGGGATCAACTTTTCCGGGAACTGGCAGGGGCCGTAATTGTTGGAGCAGTTGGTCACCACGGCCGGCAGCCCGAAGGTCTCGCCCCAGGCGCGCACCAGATGATCGGACGAGGCCTTGCTCGCCGAATAGGGGGAATTCGGGCTGTAAGCAGTTTCCTCGGTGAACAGGCCGGTCTCGCCCAGCGTGCCATAGACCTCGTCGGTCGAGACATGATGAAACCGGAATTGGCCACGCGCCTCCGCGGCAAGCGTCTCCCGGTATGCCCGGGCGGCCTGCAGCAGGGTGAAGGTGCCGACGACATTGGTCTGTATGAATTCGCCTGGCCCGTCGATGGATCGGTCGACATGCGATTCCGCCGCCAGATGCATGATAGCGCGCGGCTTGTGCCGGGCCAGCACGGCCTGAACCGCGGCCATATCGCAGATATCGACTTGCTCGAACACATGGCGCGGATTGTCCCGTGCCGCACCGAGCGATTCCAGATTGCCGGCATAGGTCAGCTTGTCGAGATTGACGATCGTCTCGCCGGTCTCGCGAATTAGCCGGCGCACAACCGCCGATCCGATGAATCCGGCGCCGCCGGTTACGATGATGGTCACTGTCGTCCCGTTTCAGAAATAACACCGCCGGTACTCATGGTACCGGCATTCTTCTGGCATGGACCGCCGTTCAGCGCAATGCCGGCCCTTCAATCGAGCAGCAGGTTATGCGTCTCGGCCGGCAGGGTAACCGTCAGCCCGTCCAGCTCGTCGGTGATGACGATCTGGCACCCCAAGCGGGACGTGCGGGTCAGCGCGAAGGCCAGATCCAGCATGTCTTCCTCTTCCTCGGTCGGCTCGTCGATCCTGGCGTACCATTCGGGGGCGACGATGACATGGCACGTCGAGCAGGCGAGCGAACCACCGCAGGCGCCCTCGATGTCGATATCGTTGCGATGGGCGATCTCAAGGACCGAAAGACCAACGGGCGCATCCACTTCCTGGCGCGTGCCGTCAGGCTTGACGAAGATCATCTTGGGCATATCGGATTCCGCTCGGACTCACCGCCTCCCATCCAGAGGCGGCGCCACATTAACCGCTGGGCTCAGACGTGAAAAGACTCACCGCAGCCACAGCGACCTTTTTCGTTCGGATTGTTGAAAACGAAACGGGATTCCAGCTTGTCCTCGACCCAGTCCATTTCCGATCCAAGCAGGAACATGGTGGCCGCCGGGTCGATGAAAATGGTCACGCCCCTGTCCTCCACCACTTCCTCGAACGGCTTCGGCGCCTCGGCATATTCCATGAAATAGCTCATGCCCGAGCAGCCGCGCGCCTTCACGCCGACGCGCAGGCCGGCAATCGGCTTGTCGCTTTTCGCCATCAAATCCCGCACCCGCGCGGCGGCGGATTCCGTCAGGGTCAATGCCTTGGGTCGAGTGGTAATGTTCCGAGTGGTCATGTTCATCGCGTTCCATCGGCGCCGCGTTGCGCCGTCCTTGCCGAATTATATCGTATCGGGATCAGCCCATATCCAGTAGCATCCTGGCGTCTTCCGACATGCGCTCGGGCCCCCAGGGCGGATCCCAGACCAGCGTCACCTCCACCATGCCGACGCCGGGAACGCCGGCAACGGCCTTCGCCACCCAGCCGGGCATCTCGCCGGCCACCGGGCAGGCCGGCGCGGTCAGCGTCATTTCGATGCGCACGTTGCCATCCGCACCGACTTCCAGCAGATAAATCAGGCCGAGGTCGTAGATGTTTACCGGGATTTCCGGATCGTGAACGGTGCGTAATGCGTCGAGCACAGCCTCCTCGCTTGCCGGGCCAACGCCCTCGGCCAACGGCGTTCCCATGCGCACGGTCCCGTCGCCATAGGGCGATACCGGCATGAAATCGCGGAAGCTGGCATGCTGCGTCATGGTCATATGCCCCCCTCGCCCTCGGTCGAAATCTCGTCCTTGCCATGTGTCGCGGCATGCATCGTGTGCCAGGCCAGCGTTGCGCATTTGACCCGTACCGGGAACTCGCGCACGCCGGCCAGCACCTGTAACCGGTCGGCATCGTCTTCCGTCATGCCGGCCATCGCCGCCGCGTCGCCGGTCGTGCACATGGCATGGAAACCCTCGAACAGGGCATTCGCCTCGTCCAGGGTCTTGCCGCGCAGCATCTCTGTCATCAGCGAGGCCGAGGCCGTGGAAATGGCGCAGCCCTTGCCGACGAAGCTGGCATCGGTGATGCAATTATCGGCATCGGTCTGCACGAAGACCTGCAGATTGTCGCCGCACATCGGGTTGTGGCCATGCGCATGAAAGCGTGCATGTTCCAAGGCGCGGAAATTCCGCGGACTCTTGCCGTGATCCAGAATGACTTCCTGGTACAGGTCGCGCAGTTCGTCGAACATCAGCCGAAGAAATCCCTTACTGCCTGCAGCGCAGAGGCCAGCGTATCGATCTCGGCGCGCGTGTTGTAGAGCCCGAAGGACGCCCGCGCGGTCGCCGGCAGCCCCAGCCGGTCCATCAGCGGCTGCGCGCAATGGTGGCCGACGCGGATGGCGATGCCGGCCCGGTCGACCAGCGTGCCGACGTCGTGCGGATGCGCGCAATCCATGGTGAAGGACAGCACGCTGGCCTTGCCCGGCGCGGTGCCGACGATCCGCAAGCCATCAATGGCGGCCAGCTTCTGCGTCGCGTAGCCCAGCAGATCCGCCTCATGCGCGGCGATTGCCTCCATGCCCAGCCCGGTCAGGTAATCGACCGCCGCGCCCAGCCCGACCGCCTGGGCAATCGCCGGCGTGCCGGCCTCGAATTTATAGGGCAGTTCGGCCCACTCGGCCTTCTCGAAGCTGACGGTGCGGATCATCTCGCCGCCACCCATATAGGGCGGCATCGCCTTCAGCAATTCCTCGCGGCCGTAAAGCACGCCGATTCCCGATGGGCCATACAGCTTGTGGCCCGAGAAGACGTAGAAGTCGCAATCCAGATCCTGCACGTCGACCGGGATATGGGTGATTGCCTGCGCGCCGTCGATCAGCACCCTGGCGCCGACACCCCGAGCCAGGCGCACCACCTCCTTCACCGGCACGATCGT
>JAHELM010000348.1:0-553 GCA_024644185.1 Rhodospirillales bacterium
CCCCCTACCCGCCATCTCCGGCGGTCTCGGGCGGCACGGCGGCTTCGGCGGTGTCTGCCGGCCCGGCCGATACGTCTTCTTCCGCCCCCGTCCCATCGGCAGGCTCGTCGCCCGGAACCGGTTTTTCGGCTTCCGGCCGCAGATATCCGGTGCCGACGCGCCAAGCGGACTGCATCCCCGGGATGACGCGGGCCGCATCGGTATAGTCCTCGCCGTACTCCACCAGACCGTCCTGGAAATTGAAGATCGGGTCGCTCAGCCAGAGTTTCCGGAGGGCCGCGCGCTTGAGGATTTCCGGCACGCCCTTGCGCATGAATACGGTAAAATCGGACTCCGCGGTCAGTGTCTCGATATCCGGCAGATCCTCGGGCGCGACGGTCTCGGGCGCATCCGCCGCATCGGCAGGCGTCGGCAGCGCGGGCGGCGGGGCCTCGGCGGGGTCTTCGGCCGTCTCGCGTTCTTCTTTGCGGCGGGTCTCTGCCTTGCGGCGAGCCCAGCGCGAAAGCCTGCTTTCCTCAGCGGCCATGACCCATCCTCCCGACCGTGGGGGGAA
>JAHELM010000348.1:563-3715 GCA_024644185.1 Rhodospirillales bacterium
CCCGTCATCGTCGTCCGGCTTGCGCTGGCGCTTCCTGAAGGGGCGGTCCACGTGATGCGCATCGATGAAAGCCTGCACGAAGGCCATGATTTCCGGCGGCATCGCCACGCCGGACACGATGTCGTCGCCGTCCAGAAATGCCTCGGCCTCATGGGCCGAGACCGTGGCGGCGAAGGGAACCAGTTCATGGGCACTGTCGTCCGCCGCGCGAAGCACCACATAGACCGAAGGCCGCATGCCGGAAAGATTGGTGCGGTAGCCGTCGGTTTCGGTGCGGTGCATCTCGACGGTCAGCGTGCCGGCCAGCCAGCGGGTCCAGCCCGCGCCGGACTCCATTGTCCGCCAATCGCCCCGGGGGTCCATCGGCGGCGCGCCCGGCAGCACCGCAACCGTGCTCCAGCTGTGATTCTGCCAGGCGTGACTGCTGTCGCGGCGTTCCACCACGATGCCGAGGTCGAAGGTTTCGATACGATTCATCATTGGCAATCTAGCCAAATCCCCACGCAAGGCAAGGCCGGGCGCGCCCGGCGCTTGGCATCGCCCCCCGGACGCTGTAGGGATGAACCGGTACAAGGCCCCTATTCGATACAGGACCCCCCCATGCCCGATTTCTGGCAGAGCTGTGGCCATCACCTGCTCGCGCGCGACGCCGACGGACGCCTGACGGTGACCGATGCCTTTCTCAGGGCCTATTTCGCACGGCCTGAACTGGCGCCGCCTCCGGAGGCCTGCGCCGCCGAGCGCACCCTGCACGCGGCCCTGCTGGATGACCCGCGACGCATCGTGGACGCGCATGAACTGTCGGCGCTGGCCGATGCGGATGCGCGTGAGAATTACGAGGTCGTGCTGAATTTCCGCGATCGCCTGCTCGCCGCCGACAGCGTCGAGAGCTGTTATCGGGGGTTGTTCGGTCCGGGCGCCCTGCCGGTGCCGCCGCTGTTCGTCGATCATCTGGCGCATGTCATCCTGCGCGGTATCCTGGAGGACAGCGACGACCCGTTCCGGCTGCGCGCCGCTGAACTGTTTTTCCGTCGGCAGACGGCCATGAATCAGGATGGCGCCATCCTGCTGGGCGACGACGACACCGTGCAAATGTATCGCACGACCGGCGGTTTCGGCAGCCTGGGCAAGCTGCTGGCGGACGCCAACACGCCGATGCGCCGGGTCGAACTTGACGTGCTGAACACCGACAATCAGGCGCAATACTGGGCGCGCAGCGACCGGTTCGACATGGTTCTCGACCTGACCTTCCCGCGCGAGGGGCTGGACGCGCTGTGCCGGGTGATCGAGGCCTGGGTGCGGCATTTCTTCGATATCCGGGTGTCGGTGCAGCCGGCGCAGCAGGTGCGCGACGAACACTGGGTCTGGCATATCGGGCTGGACGCGACGGCCACCGGCATCCTGAACGACCTGTATAACAGCGTCGAGGTGGATGACGAGCGCCTCGCCCGGCTTATATCGCTGTTCCGCATGGAATTCGCCGACCCGGAGGTCCTGCTGCCGCATGTGCGCGGCCGGCCGGTCTATCTGGCGCTGGCCATGGCGGAGGACAATTCGGTGCGGCTGAAACCGCAGAATCTTCTGGTCAACCTGCCGCTGGCGGAAAGCTGAGGACAGAGAACATGAACGAAGACGCCTTCAACATGAGCATTCGCAAATTCCTGAAGAAGGTCGGCGTGACCTCGCAGCGCGAGATCGAGAACGCCGTCCACCAGGCCGTCGCCGCCGGCAAGCTGTCCGGTGGCAGGCCGCTGAAGGCAAAGGTGGTGCTGACCGTCGACGGCGTCGGCCTGTCGGTGCCGATCGAGGGCGAGATCGAGCTGGAATGAGCGGTCGCGACGCCTTCATCGACCGGCCCGCGGCGCGCGGAATCGCCATCCTGGTGGCGCTGGCCGCGGCCTCGGCGCTGGCCTGGATCCATCGCGACGATCTGTTCCCGCCAGCGCCGGGCGCCGACCCCGCCAATCCGGCCGAGGCCGCCTTCCGCGCCTGCTACGACGCCCGCGCCGCGCAGATTGCCGAATCCGTGGCCAATGCCGAGCTGACGGCGGAACAAGGCACGCTGTTCACCGCCCGCGCCGAGGCGTTCTGCCGCGATACCGCCGGCGGCGGCAACAATGCAGGGCCGAAGCTGCCGGGGCAGTGACGCAAGCGGCGCGTCCGGCCGCTATTCCTCGCCGCGTTCCCGCTTGAGCTTCGCCCGCGCTTCCTCGATCTCGCGTTCGCGCAGATCGTCGTCGGTGGTGCGGGTGGGGCGGCGCGCGCCGCCCTTGAAGGGGTCGTTGCCGGCATCGAACTGGTCAATCACCCGGCAGTCGTCGCACATGCGGATGCGCCGGGCCATGGGACCATCGGCGAACATCGGATGCTTGCCGGCAAGCTGGGCGACGACGCGGTCGATGGAGCTTTTCGTGCCGAAGGGCTTGCCGCAGCGGACGCATTCGGCGGGCTCTTCTTCCTTCAGCACCGTCGCGCCGCGCGCATCCGCGCCGAAGGCCAGCCGCGGCTCCAGCCGGACCACCTTTTCCGGGCAGGTGTTGCGGCACAGCCCGCATTGCACGCAGGCCTGTTCCTCGAACGACAGCTGTGGCTTGTCCGGATTGTCCTTCAGGGCGCCGGTCGGGCAGGCGCCGACGCAGGCCAGGCACAGCGTGCAGCCGGCGGCATCGACCGCCACCCGGCCGAACGGCGCGCCGTCGGGCAGCGGCACATGGTCCACCGGGGCCGGGGCGACACGGTGCAGATGGTCGAGCGCAAGTCCGATCACCGCCCGCTTGCCGCCCATGGCCAGGAAGCTGCCGGGCGGAATCGGCGTGACGCGGATGGCGCGAAGCCCGGATTCCAGTTCCATCGGATCGGCCGTGTCGATCACGCCGACGCGGCCGCTGCCGTAGCCGAGCCCGCTCATCGCCGCCTCGGCGATGCCGACCTGCTGGGCGAGGCCCGCCAGTTCGCCGCGCCGTTCCGGCCCGACCAGGATGCGTACCGCCGACGCGCCCCAGCCCAGCGCGCAGGCGATCAGGTCGAGGCCGGTCAGCGTCGCCTCGCCCAGCGCGAAGGGCAGCACATTCGCCGGCAGCCCGTCGCCAAAGCGCGCCAGGGCGTCGATCGTCCCGGCCCCGCGCCGCGTGTCGTGCAGCAGCAGCACGGCA
>JAHELM010000016.1 GCA_024644185.1 Rhodospirillales bacterium
CCTCGCCCCGGCCGACCGTTCGGCCCGGTTGCGAATATATTTCGAGCGTAAGCGCGATTTCATCATAAACACGAACGAACTCGCGTCCTGCTACGCCCGCGTTCGCACGGACGGGTCCGGGGCAATCCTGGAAGCTGAAATCCATGTTGGAGAGAACAAGGACGGCGAGTGGCGACTCGACTGCATGGCGCACGAGATGCTGCACGCCTTCGGCTGGAGTGGACATACGCATCGAATCAGTTCGGCGATCAGCTATATGCATGGAAAGACAGAACTTACCCAATGGGATCGCGTGTTGATGCGGGCCCTCTACGATCCACGCCTCCTGCCTGGAACTTCAGAAGCCGATGGCCTTCCCGTTGCCCGCGACATTATCGACGAGCTGCTGCGCCAGTGACGTGGCGCCGCCTTCGTTCAGGGAGATACCGCACATGGACGCCCGGATTTCCAGACTTGCGATACGCCTGGTACTCTGCCTTTCCCTCGCCGGCTGCGCGGCCGAGGAAATCGGCACTGAATACGGCGCCATTTCGGAAGCAGAGAGCGGCATTCTCTTCTACGGACCCGGACTGGAACGCGGATACCGCCAGTTCCTGGCCGGCCAGACCGGCACCTTCGTCAATCAGACGTTTGCCACCTACGGGCCGCCCGCCGGCGACTTCCCGCGCGGCGAGATCGTTTTGATCGAAGCCCCGCCGAACCGTCATATCGCGCGTCTGCCTGTCCTGAGGAACTCGATCGACAGCGTCGGGCTGTTCAAGAACCGGACCATTGTCCCCGGCCCCGGCGGCCATGTGGTGAATGCGATCGGCAATGCCGAGTACCTGGCCTTTACCGCCGACGGGCTTTCCGCGGTCATCTGGCGCCAGACCGCCAGCGCCTTCCAGGACGGCGGCTACGGCAAGGTCCTGATGTTCGGCTACTACTGCAAGGGCGAAGCACCGATGATGACCGGGGATGAGGCGGGTTCGATCCTGACCCGCGTCGGCCACGTGACCTATGGATCGATCGATCCACCGGCGGGCTGGCCGGCCCGATAACGACCTGAAAGAGCGATGGGCCCGGGCCTTCCTATTTGGAGCGTCCCGGTTTCAGCGCGGCCCAGTCCTCGTCGCTCATCATATCGCCGACGAAGTTGAACTGGCCGGCGCCCTTCAGCCATTCGCCGCCGTCGATGGTCACGGCCTCGCCATTCACATAGGCCGAATAATCCGACATCAGATAACAGGCGAGATTGGCCAGTTCGGCATGCTCGCCCGCCCGGCCCAGCGGATTGCGCGCTTCGAATTCGCGTGCCATTTCCGGCTTCGGCACCAGGCGTTCCCACGCGCCTTCGGTCGGAAACGGACCCGGCGCGATGGCGTTCAGCCGGATGCCGCGGCCGCCCCATTCCACTGCCAGGCTGCGCGTCATCGCCAGCACTCCGGCCTTGCCCATTGCCGAGGGCACCACATAGGCCGAACCGGTCCAGGCATAGCTGGTGATGATGGACAGCACCGTCGCCCGGCACCCGTCCTCCAGCCAGCGCCGGCCGCAGCCCAGCGTCACATAGGCCGTGCCGTGCAACACGATGCCCAAAACCGCGTCCAGCGCCCGATGCGACAGAGTTTCGCTGCGGGCGATGAAATTGCCGGCGGCATTGTTGACCAGCCCGTCCAGTGGCCCGGTTCGCCAGATTGCCTCCAGCATGGTCTCGACGGCGGCCGGATCGCGGATATCGCAAACATGGACCTCGGCGCCGCCCAGTTCCGGTGCGGCCGCCTCCAGCACCTCGCGACGACGCCCGCAGATCACCAGGCGCGCCCCCAGTTCGGCGAATCCGCGCCCCATCAACAGGCCCAGCCCGCTGCCCCCGCCGGTCACCAGTATCCGCTTGCCGGCCAACAGGTCCGTCTGGAACATCGCGATACCTCCAGTCCTTCTTCCCGTACGGTTTAGCAGGATCGCCCGCCGCTGGCATCCGTCATCCGTTGCGGATAGACTGCCTGCCGAACGAGAAACGCGAGGGGAAGCACGAAGATGGGGCAAAATCAGGGCTTTCCGCCCGGAACCGCCTATATCGACGGCGCATACCGGCCGATGTCCGAGGCGAAGATTTCGGTCCTCGACTGGGGCTTTCTGCGGTCCGACGCCACCTATGACGTGGTGCATGTCTGGAAGAGCCGGTTCTTCAGGCTGGACCGGCATATCGACCGCTTCCTGCGCTCGATCGATAAGCTGCGCATGACGCTGCCGGTCGACCGCGAAGAACTGACCGAAATCCTGCGCCAATGCGTGCTTCGATCCGGCTTGCGGGACGCCTATGTCGAGATGATCCTGACACGCGGCCATTCGCCCGATTTCAGCCGCGATCCGCGCGATGCGGTGAACAATTTCATTGCCTTCGCCATCCCCTTCGGCTGGATCGCCAATGAAGACCAGCGTCGCCGGGGCATCAGCATGGCAATCGCCGAAACCAGGCGCATCCCCGTCGATTCAGTAGACCCCACGGTGAAGAACTATCACTGGCTCGATCTGGTCGCCGGGATGTTCGAGGCCTATGACCGGGGCGCCGAGAATGTCGTGCTGACCGATCTGGCCGGCACCATTACCGAAGGACCGGGTTTCAACATTTTCGCGGTCAGGAACGGCAAGCCGACGACCGCCGGGCGCGGCGTTCTGGAAGGCATCACCCGGCAGACCGCCATCGAGCTGTGTGCCGAACTGCAGATCCCGGTGAATATCGGAACCCTGACGGCGGATGCGCTGCGCGGCGCCGATGAGGTGTTCATCACCTCGACAGCCGGCGGCATCATGCCGGTGACACGCCTTGACGGCGCACCGATCGGTGACGGTGCCCCCGGCCCCCTGACGGCGCGTCTTACCGCGCTTTACTGGGCAAAACACGAAGATCCGGACTGGACTACCCCGGTCGGGGAACCATAACACTTGGTCGGAATGCTGAAAAAGGGTCGGAGCTACCAGGACACCGCCACCGCGTTCCGGTGGCATGTTTCGACGTCCTACAATATCGGTGTCGACATCTGCGACCGCCAACCGGCCACCGCCACGGCGTTGATCTGCCGGTCGGCGCGCGGTGCCGTGCGTGAATACAGCTTCGGCGATTTGAAGCGGATGTCGAACAAGCTGGCCAACGTCCTGGCGGCCAAGGGATTGCGGCGTGGCGACCGCGTCGGCATTCTGCTACCACAGGCGCCGGAAACCGCCGTCGCCCATATCGCCGTCTACAAGTCCGGCATGATCGCGGTGCCACTGTTCACCCTGTTCGGCGCCGACGCCCTGGAATACCGGCTTCGAACCAGCGGCTGCCGGGCGCTGATCGCCGACGCCAACGGCCTGTCCAAGGTTGCCATGATCCGCGACCGCCTGCCGGATCTGAAACTGGTGCTGTCGATCGACGGCAAGGGGCCGGGCGCCGAGGACTATCATGCGCTTGTCGCGCGCGCCTTCGAGTCATTCCAGCCGGCCCCGACCCGCGCCGACGACCCGGCGCTGATCATCTTCACCTCGGGCACGACCGGCCCGCCCAAGGGGGCGCTGCATGCGCACCGGGTGCTGCTGGGCCATTTGCCCGGCGTCGAGTTACCGCACGAATTCTTCCCGCAGAAGGGCGACCTGTTCTGGACACCGGCCGACTGGGCCTGGATCGGCGGGCTGATCGACGTTCTGCTGCCCTCGCTGCATCACGGCATTCCGGTGCTGGCCTACCGGGCGCAAAAATTCGATCCCGAAGAAGCCTTCCGGCTGTTGGCGCGGCACCGGGTAAGAAATGCCTTCATGCCGCCGACCGCGCTGAAGCTGATGCGCGGGATCGGTCATTCCCCCCATGCGGCGGATTGCCGGCTTCGCTCGATCGGCTCGGGCGGCGAGACGCTGGGGGAGGAACTTCTCGCCTGGGGGCGCGAGACCTTCGGCCTGACCATCAATGAATTCTATGGCCAGACCGAATGCAATCTGGTGATCGGCAATTGCGCGGGGCTGATGGAGGTGCGGGCGGGGTCCATGGGGCGCGCCGTGCCGGGCCATCGCGTCGGCATCGTCGATGCCGACGGGAACGAATTGCCGGACGGGACCGAAGGCCATATTGCCGTCAAGCGACCGGACCCGGTGATGTTCCTGGGCTACTGGAACGACCCGGAGGCCACGGCAAGGAAATTCGTCGGCGACTGGCTGCTGACCGGCGACCGCGGCCGGCGCGATGCCGAAGGCTATTTCTGGTATGTCGGGCGCGACGACGATGTCATCACCAGCGCCAGTTACCGGATCGGCCCGGGCGAGATCGAGGACTGCCTCAGTCGGCATATGTCGGTGGCGATGGCAGCCGTGATTGGCGTGCCCGACCCGATTCGCACGCAATCGATCAAGGCCTTCATCGTGCTGCGGCCCGGCTATGAGGGGACACCGGCGCTATCGCGCGAAATTCAGGATTTCGTGAAGACCCGGCTGGCGGCGCATGAATATCCGCGCGAGATCGAATTTGTCAGCGCGCTGCCGATGACGACCACCGGCAAGATCATGCGCGGGGAGTTAAGGGCGCGGGAAGCGGCGCGGCGGCAGGGGGTGCAGGACGGGTAATTTCATTATGATCGGCACAGTGTCCCGCGAACTCCTATCCCGAACTCCATGTCCCCAGAACTCGAACTCAGTTCGGCCCTGCCATGGGGGCGCCGGGCCCGTGGCCATTGTACAACCAGCCCAACAGGGCATATTGAACCGCCAGAGCGTACTCAATGCTGGATAGAAGTTCGGGGCAAGGTGACCGGGGCAGACTTGCATTGTTGCACTATTTATCCCGCACACAGGCAAAGGGCATAATACCCCGCCCCTTGCTTCTGGCTCCGGCTTCGTAGGGTCGCGCATGTGTCAGGGCGAACGGGTTCCCTTACATTGTGGGTATCGGGTACATCCCAGGAAGCGCTCTCCGGTGCTTCTATTCGTTCGCCCGGCCATGGCGCTGCCGCAAAGAGGGCAAGCGCCGGGATTGCGGCTGCGCTCGGCCATCTGCCTTCTGACGTTTTGCACATGCGCGATGGCGGTCCGGCGCCCCGGCTCCAGACGCGCGTTCTCGATTTCTTCAACGAGGCGGGGCAACTCGTCCTCGTCGAATACGATGGCGCGCCTTGACCTGATGAAGTCGACCAGTTCAGAGACCCCCTGCACGACCGCGGGGGGCATCGGAGACTTGAACTCGCTATCGCCTACGAACGCGACGGCGCCGATCACCTGAAGGCGGCTGAGGCAGAGGAGTTCCTGCACGGTCTTGACATGCTTGTAGTTCTGCCTGATCGGATTCTGGAATCCGTACCGGTCGCCGTAGATCACCTGCGTCCAGCGCATGTGGTCCGGATGGCCGAATATCCATCCTGTCATGTTCTTGGTTTCAATTACGAAAATTCCATAACGCGAAACCACCAGATGATCGATCTGGGTGGTTCCATCGCCAACCGGCAAGGTAACGTCCTCGATAAGGCGATAGGTCTTTTCGTCGAGATGGGAAGACAGGCCAGCATTGACTCTGTCTTCGCCCCGATTTTCCCCGGACCGCAGAAAGAACGCGGCAAGCAACAGAACAATCAGGACAATTGGCAAAAACGCAATCAGGTCCATGACGAAATCCTGTATGTCGCTACTCGGAACGGCCTCGGACTCTCACATGGCGCAACGATCTGCCCGCCCCGATTGGCCGTATCATCCCATCGATTGCGCCGCCCTCCTGTTCTCTAAATATTATACCCGACCTATCCGCTTTACGCTTTCCCCGCGTACCTCCGCACCTTCTCCGCTGCCCTCTGCGATCAAAAACACCTCCTTGACACCCGCACCCTAACGCATGGGTTGGTTCCGAATCTCGCGGCCTGCTTTGGGGGGAAGGCATCCCCGGAGGGACCGGCCAGCGCCACCGGGCCCCGGGTGTGAAATCCGGGTTCTCGATACCGTTGCCATCCCGCTGGCCGGTTGCGTGGGCGGCGGGCGTTTATAGCCGCGCCAGTCTTTCGGTCAGCATCGCGTAGAAACCGTCGGCGTCGATTTCGTTGAGTACCAGGGCGTTGGGCGCGTCGCCGGTGATTCCCCACCAGTCGACCACCGTGCGGCCCATGGTAAGCTCCGACCGTGTTTCGATGCGCACGCGGGCGCGCCGGCCGGCGAAAAGACCGGGATTCAGCAGATATGCGATGACGCAGGGATCGTGCAGCGGCCCGCCGGCCATACCATAGCGGTCCATGTCGAAGCGGTCGTAAAAATCCAGCATTCCGGCGACAGAATCGGAAACCCGCGTGCCGATGGCGCGGATGGCATCGAGCCGCGCCGGCGTGGTGATCGCCTTGTGGGTCACGTCCAGCGGAATCATCACCACCGGCCGGCCGCATTCGAACACCACATGGGCGGCATGCGGGTCGACATAGATGTTGAACTCGGCCGACGGTGTGGTGTTTCCGGTGATCATCGCGGCCCCGCCCATCAGCACGATTTCGCGGATATTGGGCAGGATGCGCGGATCCTTGATTATCGCCTGGGCGATATTGGTCAACGGCCCCAGCGGGCAGAGCGTCATGCCCTCCGGCCCGGCGGCCAGGCATGTCTCGACGATGAAATCCACCGCATGGCCCTCGGCCAGCGCCATGGATGGCGGCGGCAGGTCGCAGCCATCCAGCCCGGTCTTGCCATGCACATATTCCGCCGTCACCAGCGGTCGCAGCATCGGCGCCGGACAGCCGGCGTAAACCGGAATATCGGTGCGTCCCGCCAGTTCCACCAGGCGGCGGGCATTGGCGGCGGTAAGCTCCAGCGGCACGTTGCCGGCGACGCAGGTAACGCCCCGGATAGCCAGTTCCCCCGGCGAGGCCATGGCCAGCAGCAGTGCCACGGCGTCGTCCTGGCCGGGATCGCAATCGATGACGATGGGGCGCGCGGTCATGGGTTCTGGAATGAGCCTTCACGATCGTTTCGTCAAGCGTCGATGATCCTGAAATCCCTGTTACAATTTCAACTGTCGGCAGCAAAGCCACGGAACTCGAACGAATTCTTGTGTAATAAAAATTTCAGAGGTATCCTTTTCCCATGCGGCCGTCATGCCTGCTTCGGTTCTGGAATCGGATCCGGGCAGTCAGAGGCCGTAGCGACCGAAGAACAAGCGCGACAATCGCGCAGATCGCCTGGGAGGGCATGTCATGGCTGAGAAGGCGCATTTCCATTGCGTCCGCCGCCGCAAATCCAGCGCCGGATACGCGGCGACTTGTGGAATGCCGGATCGTGCCCGCGGGTGGCTGTCCGCCACCGACTTTGCCCCTCCGGCGATTCCGGGAACACGCAGACAATGAATACCGCATTCGAATTTCGGGGCCGCAAAACAGTTGTTTTTGTTTTGCACCAGATCTCTGGCGGCGCACCGGAACCGGGTCCTGCTTCGTCGCGTACTGACGGAGCAGGCAGAATAGGATAGGATTTCCCTCTAACCACAACGAGCTAAGGAGACAGGGAGAATGACCAAGCATTCCATCGAACGGCGCAACTTCATCAAGAAGGCAGGCGTCGGAACGGCCGTCGCGGCGGCAACCGCCGCGCTCGGCGCGCCTTACGTGAAGGCGGCCTCGCCCATCAAGTGGCGTTTACAGACCTATGCGGGTCCGGCTCTGGCCGAACATGTCATCAAGCCCGCGATCGACAACTTCAACAAGGCGGCGAACGGCGAGATGGTGATCGAGCTGTACACCGCCGATCAGCTGGTCCCGACCGGCGAAATGTTCCGGGCCATGCAGGCCGGCACCATCGACGCCGTGCAGAGCGACGACGACTCGATGGCTGCCCCGGTGGATGTCTCGGTCTTCGGCGGCTATTTCCCGTTCGCCACCCGCTACAGCCTTGACGTGCCGGTTCTGTTTCATCAGTACGGCTTGAAGGAGATCTGGGAAGAAGCCTATGGCGAGGTGGAGAACGTCACCTGGCTCAGCGCCGGTTCCTGGGATCCCTGCAACTTCGTGACCGTCAAGCCGATCCGCAGCCTGGCCGACCTCAAGGGCCTGCGCGTTTACACCTTCCCCACCGCCGGCAAGTTCCTGTCGCGTTTCGGCGTGGTGCCGGTGTCGGTTGCCTATGAAGACGCCGAAGTGGCGGTGCAGACGGGTGAACTCGACGGCATCGCCTGGTCGGGCATCACCGAGGACTACACCGTTGGCTGGGCCAACGTGAACAAGTACTTCCTGACCAACAACATCTCCGGCGCCTGGATTGGCTCGTTCTTCGCCAACACCAAACGCTGGAACGAAGTGCCGGCGCACCTGCAGACGCTGTACCGGCTGGCCATGGACAGCTCGCACTATTACCGGCAGCACTGGTACTGGGGTGGCGAGGCGAACCTGCGCGTCAAGGGCACCAAGCTGCAGTTGACCTCGATCCCCGATGCCGAGTGGAAGACGGTGGAAGCGGAAGGGCTGAAGTTCTGGGACGAGATCGCGACGCAAAGCCCGCGGAGCGCGAAGGTGGTCAAGATCTTCAAGGAATACAACGAAGTCATGCGGAAAGCCGGCCCTCCCTACCGCTACTAGGATCGGGAGGCCGGGTAACAGCCGGGCGGGTGCGGCCGGGGGATTCTTCGTCCCCCGGTCGTCGCCGGCCCGGTCTGCGGGCAGTTGTTTCTGGGCGGCTGTCGAACCCAATCGACAGCCGCGCATTTTACGAGGGGTTCGCCCGGCGAACCTGCAGTGAATTGAAGGAAAAGGTGGCTACATGCCAAGGGCGATACAGTTATTCGTTCAGTATGTCGACAGGGTGAACCTGATCGTGGGCCGGTTCGCCATGTATATGATCTTCGCCATGATGGGGATACTCCTCTGGTCGTCCCTGTCGAAAACGTTTTTCGTTCCCTCGTTGTGGACGCTGGAACTGGCGCAGTTTTCGATGGCTGCCTATTACCTGCTGGGCGGCGGCTATTCCATGCAACTGGATGCTCATGTGCGGATGGATCTGCTCTATGGCAACTGGTCGCCGAAGCGCAAGGGGTTCTCCGATTCGATCACCGGATTCTGCCTCGTCTTCTATCTGATTCTATTGTTGTACGGTGGCCTTTCCAGCACCGAATATGCGCTGTTCTACAGCGAGGAAAGCTATTCCTCCTGGGCGCCTTACATGTGGCCGATCAAAATGATAATGACGTTTGGAATCTTCCTTATGCTACTGCAATCCATTGCCATGTTCTTCCGCGATCTGGCCGCCGCAAGGGGCAGGACGCTGGATGGCCGGCCTCTCGGTGAGGGGAGCGTGGCATGAGCTATGAACTCATCGCCATCCTGATGTTCTCGTCGATGATGCTGATGCTGCTGACCGGGCAGCGCGTCTTCGGCGCCATCGGTTTCGTCGCGGTTGCCGCGGCCCTGCTGCTGTGGGGCGACGGTGCCGCGGAAATGGGCTTCAGCGCCGCCATGAAACTGATGAAATGGTACCCGCTGCTGACGCTGCCGCTGTTCATATACATGGGCTACATGCTGTCGGAATCGAACATCGCCGACGATCTGTACAAGATGTTCCATGTCTGGATGGGGCCTCTCAACGGCGGTCTCGCCATCGGCACGATCGGCCTGATGGTGGTCATTTCGGCAATGAACGGTCTCAGCGTCGCCGGCATGGCCATCGGCGCGACCATCGCGCTGCCGGAACTGCTCAGGCGCGGCTATGACAAGATCATGGTCACCGGCGTCATCCAGGCCGGCAGTTCCCTGGGTATCCTGGTGCCGCCCAGCGTCGTGCTGGTGCTCTACGGCATGATCGCCCGGCAACCGGTTGGGCAGTTGTGGCTGGCGGGCGTGTTCCCGGGGTTGCTGATGGCCAGCCTGTTCGTCCTCTACATCGCCTTCCGCTGCTGGCTGCAGCCCCATCTGGGGCCGGCCCTGCCCGCCGAGGAACGCCAGGTCGGTTGGATCGAAAAGCTTCGCCTGCTGAGGGCCGGCATCGTTCCGCTGTTCATCTTCTTCTCGATGACCGGGCTGTTCCTGCTCGGCTACACCAACCTGACCGAAAGCTCGGCGGTCGGCGCCATCGCCGCCACCCTCGCCGCCCTGTTCAAGGGTCGCCTGACCCGGCATGTGATGGAAGAGACCATCCGCAAGACGCTCGCCGTCAGTTCGATGTTCATGTGGATCATTCTTGCCGCGCTCGCCTTCGGCGCCGTGTTCGACGGGCTTGGCGCGGTCAAGGCGATCGAATCCTTCTTCATCGACAGGATGGGCTTCACGCCTTGGGAAATCCTCATCATGATGCAGCTTTCCTACATCCTGATGGGCATGTTCCTCGACGACACCGCGATGCTGGTCATCGTGGCGCCGCTCTATGTGCCGCTGGTCAAGGTCCTGGGTTTCGATCTGGTCTGGTATGGCGTGCTCTATACGATCACCTGCCAGATCGCCTACATGACCCCACCCTTCGGCTACAACCTGTTCCTGATGCGGGCGATGGCGCCACCGGAGATAACGCTGACCGATATCTACCGATCGATCGTGCCCTTCGTTCTGGTGATGACCCTTGGCCTGGTTCTGGTCATGGCCTTCCCCGAGATCGCCATGTGGCTGCCCAACCAGTATTACGGCAACTGAGGCCGGGTACGGACGGGCACAACACCGTCAATCGGAAACGCTCGCAAGGCCGGGGCCTCTCGCCCCGGCCTTTTTTCTGCCCGCCGTCAGGGTCGCATCGCGGCCAGCATCAGTCCCAGATTATGCCGCCACATGGCGATATAGTTCGCGGCCGGCCCTTCGGGGCGCGACAAGGTTCCGGCATAAAGTTCGCCCCCAACCGCCACGCCGGTTTCCGCCGCCAGCGTCAGCGCCAGGCGGGAATTGCCGCCGTTTTCCAGGAACACCGCCCGCACGCCGGTCTCGCGGATCGTCGCCACCAGTTCGGCCATGCGCCTGGCCGACGGCTGCGCCGCGCTGTCCAGCCCCACCGGCGCGTGGATCGCGATCCCGTAATCGCGCCCCAGATAGGCAAATGCGTCATGGGTGGTGACGACCACCCGCCGCGCCGGCGGTATCGCCGCCGTTTCGGCAGCGGCCCAACCGCCCAGCGCATCGAGTTCGCCGGAGAACGCAGCCAGATTGGCGCGAAAATCCGCCGCGCGCTCCGGCCGCAATGCGGTCAGGCCCTCGGCGACGGCGGCGGCGTAGAGACGCGCATTATCCAGACTGTGCCAGGCATGCGGATCGGCTGTCCCGGACGCGTCGCGCAAGGCTGCCACTTCGCGACTCGCCACCACGACGGGCCCCGCATAGCCCGAGGCCGCGACCAGACGGCCGAGCCACCCCTCGAGGCCCAGACCGTTGACCACCACGAGGTCCGCCTCGGCCAGCCGGCGCACGTCCCGCGGCGTTGGCTCCCACTCATGCGGCTCGCTACCGGGGCCGATCAGGCTGGCCGCGACGACTTCCGGCCCGCCGATCCGGGCAGCAATATCGGCGAGAACGGAAAAACTGGCCACGACCGACAGCGACGGCTGTTCCGCCCGCGCCGGCGCCATGCCAACCCAGCCGAGAACCAGCAACAGCGCGAGGATTCTATGCATGGCGCGAGGGATTTCCCTGCCGGCGGCGCAGCATGCCCCCCTGCGGGCCGACCGCCAGCGACACCGCATAGACCGCGCCGGCCACCAGCACAATGGCCGGGCCCGACGGCACGCCCGCATGCCATGATACCAGCAACCCGCCGACCCCCGAGGCAAAGGCGATGCCGGAAGCCAACGCCGCCATGCGCCAGACGTCGCGCGCCCACATCCGGGCGGCGATCGCCGGCAGGATCATCAGCCCCAGCGCCATCAGCGTACCCAGCGCCTGGAACCCGGCGACCAGATTCAACACCACCAGAATCAGAAACAGCATGTGCCAGCGCGCCGATCCGCCACCGCCGACCGTGTGAAGAAAGTCCGGATCGAAGCTCTCATAGACCAGCGGTCGCCAGGCCGGCACCAACACCAGAAGCGTCACCCCGGCAATCCCGGCAACCAGCAGCAGAGACAGCGGATCGACCGCCAGAACGCTGCCGAACAGCACATTGGTCAGGTCGACGCTGGAGCCGCCCAGCGAGACGACGAGAACCCCCAGCGCCAGGGCAATCAGGAAGAACCCGGCGAGGCTGGCTTCCTCCACCAGCCCGGTGGCGCGCGACACCGCGCCCGACAGCAGGGCCACGGTCAGGCCGGCGACCATGCCGCCGATCCCCATGGCCGGCAGCGATAGCCCGCCGATCACGAAACCGATGGCCGCGCCCGGCAGCACCGAATGCGCCAGCGCATCGCCCATCAGGCTCATCCGCCGCAACACCAGCAGCACACCGATCGGCCCGCCGCCCAGCGCCAGCGCCAGGCAGGCCCACAGCGCGCGCCGCATGAAGGCGTAATCGGCAAAGGGGCCGATCAGAATGTCATAAAGCATTGTTGGATCACCCGCCCCTGGTCAGGCCGCCGCCCAGAAATCGCGATCGGCGGCGCAGGCGTGGCAGAGGTCGCGGGCCTGCGCCAGATTGGCCGATGTCAGCACCTCCGGCGTCGGGCCGCAGGCAACCGATTGATGCGCCAGCAGCATGGTCCAGCCGAACTGCCGGTGCGCCAGATCGAGATCGTGCAACACGGCAACGACGATGCGCCCCTCGTCGCGCCAGCGCTCCATCAGCGTCATCAGATCCGCGGTGGTATGTGCATCGATATTGGCGAAGGGTTCGTCGAGCAGGATCGCCTGCGTATTCTGCACAATCAGCCGTGCAAAAAGCGCGCGTTGCATTTGCCCGCCCGACAACGCGCCGATCCGCCGGTCGGCGAAGGCGGCCAGGCCGACTTTTGCAAGCGCGGCCTCGACCTCCTCGCGCATTTCGCCGGAAATCCGCCCGAAAGCACCGATCCGCGACCACAGGCCCATGGCCACCACGTCACGCACCGAGATTGGGAAATTGCGATCGAAGGCGGCGCGCTGCGGCAACCAGGCGAAATCCGCGCGGCCCGGCCCGGTGAAGCGAACACGGCCGGCGCTGGGCCGCAGCACCCCGGCGACCGCCTTCATCAGCGTTGTCTTGCCGCTGCCGTTCGGCCCTACGACCGCGCTCAGCACACCGGCGGGAAACCGCCCGGAAACGCCGCGCAGGACCGGCGTCCGGTCATAGGCAACGGTCAGGTCGCTGATCTCGATGGCATTGGTCATGATGGCCCCGTCGCTACGGCGCGGATAAGTCCGTAATGTTATAACGTAACAAAATGGAATTGCCACGGCGATTTTCAACGCCCTTGCCCGACGCCGGTTTCCCCGGCAGTTTGCGTGACATGCCCCTGTTACCTGAACATCTGGATACGATGGCTGCGCTGCTGCTGATCGCCGCGAGCATGGGCACGTCGTTCCTGACCGCCGCCTTCGGCATCGGCGGCGGAATGGTGCTGATCGCGATCATGGCGGTCCTGCTGCCGCCCGTTGCGCTGATCCCGGTGCACGGGGTGGTGCAGCTCGGCTCCAATTTCGGCCGGGTTATGGTCATGGCGCGGCATGTGGAGCGCAAGGCCATCCTGCCTTTTACCGCCGGCAGCCTGGCCGGCGCGGCGCTGGGCGGGGCGCTGTTCGTGCAGTTTCCGCCGTGGGCGATCCAGGTCGGCATCGCCGGCTTCATCGCCTGGTCGGTGTTGGGACGGCTACCGACGATCGGCCGGGGTCACGTGCTGGCGGCCGGCGCCATCTCAAGCTTCCTGACCATGTTCTTCGGCGCCACCGGCAGCTTCGTCGCCGCGCTGGTCAAGGGCATGCAACTTTCGCCGCAGCCCTATGTGGCAACCCATGGCGCGCTGATGGCACTGCAACATCTGCTGAAGAGCGTCGTCTTCGGTTTCCTTGGCTTCGCCTTCGCGTCCTGGCTGCCGTTGATCGCGGGCATGATTCTCAGCGGATTCATCGGTACGGTGATCGGCCGGTATCTGCTGGCCCGCATGGGCCACCGCTATTTCCAGCCGATTCTCAACGTCATCCTGCTGGTCCTCGCCGCCCGTCTGGCCTGGAGCGGTGTCGAGGGTATGCTGGCG
>JAHELM010000349.1 GCA_024644185.1 Rhodospirillales bacterium
TCGAGCGCGTGGGCGGCAAAACGCCGGACAAGGGCTATGTGCTGTTCGAGACCGGCTACGGCCCGTCCGGGCTGCCGCATATCGGCACGTTCGGCGAGGTGGCGCGCACCACAATGGTGCGGCACGCCTTCGCCACGCTGTGCGATATCCCGACGCGGCTGTTCGCCTTCTCCGACGACATGGACGGGCTGCGCAAGGTGCCCGACAACATCCCCAACAAGGAGATGGTGCGCCAGCATCTCGGCAAGCCGCTGACCCAGGTGCCCGATCCCTTCGGCACGCATGAAAGCTTCGGCCAGCACAACAATGCGCGGCTGCGCGCCTTCCTCGACCAGTTCGGCTTCGACTACGAGTTCAAGAGCGCGACCGAATGCTACAGGACGGGCGAATTCGACGCGGCGCTGCTGCATGTCCTGCGCCGTTTCGATGCGGTGCGCGACGCGGTGCTGCCGACGCTGGGCCCGGACCGGCGCGCCACCTACAGCCCGTTCCTGCCGATCTGCCCGAAGACCGGCATCGTGCTGCAGGTGCCGGTGGAAGAGGCGCGGCCCCAGTCCGGCACCATTGTCTATCGCGATCCGAACGATGGCCACATGATGGAAATCCCGGTCACCGGCGGCCAGTGCAAGCTGCAATGGAAGGCCGACTGGGCGATGCGCTGGTACGCGCTGGGCGTCGATTACGAAATGTCGGGCAAGGATCTGATCGACAGCGTCAAGCTGTCCTCGAGGATCTGCGGCATTCTCGGGGCCGAGCCGCCGATCAACCTGACCTACGAGTTGTTCCTCGACGAGAAGGGCGAGAAGATCTCCAAGTCCAAGGGCAACGGACTGACAATGGAGGAATGGCTGGCCTATGGCCCGCCCGACAGCCTGGCGCTGTACATGTACCAGAAGCCGAAATCCGGCAAGAAGCTGCATTTCGACGTGATCCCGCGCGCCGTCGACGACTGGCTGGATTTCCTGGCGAAGTACGAAGCCGAGGCCGAGGACCGGCGGCTGGAAAACCCTGTCTGGCACGTCCATTCCGGCAAGCCGCCGCGCGAGGATCTGCACCTGGCCTTCAACATCCTGCTGAACCTGGCCGGCGTCGCCAATACCGAGGACAAGGCCGTGCTCTGGGGCTTCATTCGCCGCTACGCGCCGAAGGCCAGCCCGCAATCCGACCCGATCCTGGATTCGCTGGTCGGCCATGCGATCCGCTACTATCAGGACTTCGTCAAGACGGCGAAGCGCTACCGCGCGCCGACCGGGCTGGAGCGCGCGGCGCTGGCGGATCTGGCGGCAACGCTCGACGGCCTGGCCCGCGAGACCTCGGCCGAGGACATCCAGAACCAGGTCTACGAGGTCGGCAAGCGCCACGGCTTCGCCAGCCTGCGCGACTTCTTCGGCGCCTGCTACGAGGTGCTCCTGGGCCAGCAGCAAGGCCCGCGCCTGGGCAGCTTCATCGCGCTCTACGGCATCGACGAAACGATAACCCTGATCCGCCGCGCCCTGGCGGGCGAGGACATGGCGAAGGGGTAGGCGATGCCCGAACCGACACCATCCGCCGCCGCCCGGGATACCGCCGACTTCGTGACGCTGCGCGATTTCCTGCGCCATGCGGTCAGCCGCTTCAACGCGGCGAAGCTGTCCTACGGGCATGGCACGGTCGAGGCTTATGACGAGGCCGCGTTCCTGCTGCTCGAAGGGCTGCATCTGCCGATCGACCGGCTGGAGCCGTTTCTCGATGCGCGGCTGACGGCGGCGGAGCGGGCGCGGCTGACGGCGTTGATCGAGACCCGCGTGACAACGCGCAAGCCGGCGCCCTATCTGGTGGGCCGCGCCTATATCCAGGGCATCGGCTTCCATGTGGACGAACGGGTGATCGTGCCGCGTTCCTTCATCGGCGAATTGCTGGGTACCGGCGCCATCGCCGGCGGCGAATTCGCGCTGATTCCCGAAGGCGCGCCGGTGGAGCGGGTGCTCGATCTGTGCACCGGGTCCGGGTGTCTCGCCATTCTCGCCGCCCTGGCCTTCCCCGAGGCCGAGGTGGACGCGGTCGACCTGTCGGCGGACGCGCTGGCGGTGGCCCGGCTGAACGTCGCCGAGCACGCGATGACGCGCCGGGTTTCCCTGTTCCAGGGCGATCTGTTGGCGCCGTTGGCCGGGCGGCGCTACGACCTGATCCTCAGCAATCCGCCCTATGTGGATGCCGTCGCCATGGCGGCGCTGCCGCCGGAATTCCGGGCCGAGCCGGCGCTGGCGCTGGCGGGTGGCGACGACGGGCTGGACATCGTCCGCCGCATTCTGGCCGATGCCCCGGCGCATCTGAACCCCGGCGGCGGGCTGGTCTGCGAGATCGGTGCCGGCCGGGCGGCGCTGGAGGCCGATTTCCCCGATCTAGACTTCCACTGGCTCGACACCGAACACTCCCGCGGCGAGGTGTTCTGGATCTCGGCGCGCGCCCTGGGCGTCCGGGGTTGAAGGCGAAAGTTCCCCCTCGATGACGGAAATCGGCATCCGCCCCCTGGCGCGCGGCGAATACGACTGGGCGCTGGCGCTGAACAACAGCGAAGTGCCCCATGTAAGCGTGCATAACATCTCCACATGGCCCACGCTTCTGGCGATGGCGGCGCAGGTGCCGGTGGTCGAGATCGGCGGCCGCCCAGCCGGGTTCGCCGTGCTGTTCCTGCCCGGCTCGGCCTATGCCAGCGAGAATTACCGCTGGTTCGGGCCGCGCTTTCCGCGCTTCCTCTATCTCGACCGCATCGTCATCGACGGGCCGGCCCGCGGCCGTGGGCTGGGCCGGGCGCTCTACGCCGCCGCCATGGATTTCGGCCGCCGGGCGGGCGTGCCGATCCTGACCTGCGAGGTCAACGAGCGCCCGCCAAACCCGGAATCGCTGGCCTTCCATGAGAAGCTGGGGTTCCGCGCGCTCGGCCGTCAGGACGCCGAGGGCGGCAGCAAGGCCGTGGTCATGCTGGGCATCGATCTCTGACGCCGCGTGCGGCCGGGGCCAAACTTCTATAGACTGCCGGCGATGATCCGCATCACCAATTCCATATCCATCGCCGAGAGCGAATTGGAGGAGAGCTTCATCCGCTCGCCCGGCCCGGGCGGGCAGAACGTCAACAAGGTCGAGACAGCGGTGCAACTGCGCTTCGACGCGGGGCGCAGCCCGAACCTGCCGCCGGAGGTTTTCGCCCGGCTGAAGGGGCTCGCCGGACAGCGCATGACGAATGACGGCGTGGTCATCGTCACCGCGCGCCGGTTTCGCAGCCAGGACCGCAACCGGGCCGATGCGCTGGACCGTCTGGTCGAGTTGATCCGCGCGGCGACGGCGGTGCAAAAGCCGCGCCGGCCGACGCGGCCGACGCTGGCCTCCAAACGCCGGCGCATCGAGGGCAAGAAACAGCGCGGCGACACCAAGAAGGCGCGCGGCCGGGTCGGGCCCGGGGATTGAGCCGGAGAGGGAACGACATGACATTGCGGGACTTTGCGCGGCGCCTGCCCAAGGCGGAACTGCATCTGCACCTGGAAGGCACGCTGGAGCCGGAGATGCTGATGCGGCTGGCCCGCCGCAACCGGGTGGATATTCCCTTCCGCGACGTCGAGGCGGTGCGTGAAGCCTATCGCTTTGGCAATCTGCAGGATTTCCTCGACATCTATTACCAGGGCATGGACGTGCTGCGCGAGGCCGAGGATTTCCGCGATCTC
>JAHELM010000350.1 GCA_024644185.1 Rhodospirillales bacterium
GTACAACTGCCCGCTTTCGCCGGCGCTGCGGATCATCACCACGGACATGCCGTCCAGCGATTTCGCAACCTTTTCGGCTTCCTGGCGACGCTCGAGGTTGTGCGCCTCAAGCTGCTTCCGCTGGTTTTCGAACAGCGCCATGTTCGCCTTGTTGGCGCGCAGCGCCTTCTTGCGGGGCAGCAGAAAATTCCGCGCGAAGCCGGGCTTCACCCGGACAACGTCGCCCATCTGGCCCAGTCGCTCAACACGCTCAAGCAGAATCACTTCCATCTTTCAATCCTCCTGAGTTCCGGCGCTGCCGGAACCGATTTGCCCCCGTATTAACGGGTATTCGTCGACAAGGCAAACGCTACGATTTGCCCAACTTCATCAATCTTTGCCGAATACCGGCAATTTGTTCGACCAGCCCCAGCACCGCGATCGCGATCGCCACCCAGGAAAGCGCCAGCAGCGTGACGTAAAAGACCGCCAGCATCGGGCCGCCCCCGTCGGTCTTGCGGGCCAGCAGATGGATGACGGCCAGCCCCTGAAGTAAATACGGTATCGCGATGATAACGATCAGGTTCCGTGCGAAATACCCCAGATCGCCACCCAGCACTATCCCCGCCACCCCCGCCAGCGCGCCAGCCACCGCGATCCAGGTGGGCAGGTCGATTTCGGCGATGTCCGGTGCCGGCCTGCGTGCCCGGGAAAAATGAGCCAGTCCGGCCTGTGCCAACGCGCCGCTGCCGATCGTGGTCAGCATCCATACCCCGACCACCAGTCCCGGCAACACCGGGGCAGCCACGCGCGCGAACAGATCGCGGTCGCTGTATTGCAGGGCATCCGCCACCTGCAGGGCGAAGGCTATGACCGTGCCTTCAATCCCGTTCGGCGTGGAGGCAAGGAACAATCCGACCGCCGACAGCGCGATCATGCCCCAAGCCATCAGCCAGATCACCAGCAATCCCGGCGGATACCACTCCGTCGAACCATCCGGCGTCTGCCGTGACTGCAATGCCTGATGGCTCAGCAGCGCCACCGGAATGGCCGAGGTCAGCACATAGAAGAGAGCGATGAACTGCCCACCCCACAACAGCGCCAGTGTCGTACCGATGGTTCCGGCCGCGACTGCCGCCACCCAGCCCAAGCCCAAGCCCGCCGCGAACAGCGGCGCCGGTGCCAGATAGATCAGGACCATGCCCGCCAGCGTGCCGCCATGCCCCAGCATGTAGATCGACGCGCTGACAAGACCGGCCGCTATCGCGGAAGGCCAGAACCGAACCATGAGCTTGATCCCGCGACCCCGGAGGGTCGCGGGTCCTGTCTGCCTATTTCAGGATGTAGGGAAGCAGGGCGAGGAAACGCGCGCGCTTGATGGCACGGGCGAGTTCACGCTGCTTCTTGGCGGACACGGCCGTGATACGGCTCGGCACGATCTTGCCGCGCTCGGAAACGAAGCGCAGGAGCAGTTTCACGTCCTTGTAGTCGATCACCGGTGCATTCGGACCGGAGAACGGGCAGGTCTTGCGGCGCCGGAAAAACGGCCGACGGCCAGCGGCAGCCTGTCTCGGTTCAGTGGATTCGTCGCTCATGCCTCACCTCCAGCATCAGGGGCGGAAGCCGGTCGCTCGGACCGCTCGCCATCACGGGGACCGCGGTCGCTACGGAAACCACGATCGCCGCGGTCACCACGATCGCCGCGGTCACCACGATCGCCGCGGTCACCACGGTCGAAACGGTCGCCACGCTCGCTCCGATCGCCGCGCTCGCTCCGGTCGCCGCGGCTCTGCATGACGGCCGACTGGCCCTCGGGCAGGGTCTCGGTGCGAACGGTCATATGGCGCAGGACGTCCTCGTTGAGGCCCATCTGGCGCTCGACCTCGCGCATGGTTTCCGACGTGGTCTCGACGTTCAGCAGAACGTAGTGACCCTTGCGGTTCTTGCGGATGCGGAAGTTCAGGGTCTTCAGACCCCAGTATTCGCGCCGGTGGACCGTGCCACCGGCTTCGGTGATAATGCCCGCAAAGCCATCGGCCAGCGCTTCCACCTGTGCGGCGGAAACGTCTTGCCGGGCAATGAAGACGTTTTCGTAATAGGTCATAGTCTATGCGGCTCCCTATGGCTTTTCGCGACCCGGAATCCCCCGCGGACGATCCGCGGGACGACCCCCCGAGTCTAGCCGGCACCGAACGAGGCAGCCGGCAAGGAGTTGTGAGGCGCCGCACTATACACATTTCGCTACGTGGGAAAAGGGGTATTTCTGGGATTTTCCGCGCCATGCACGGCGCTGCGTGCTCGATGCTTGACACCCGTGGCCGAGGCGGTATCACTGTGCGCCGCCGCGACCGGGCATCCCGGGTGCGGCTGGTGCCATTTTTCCGAGGGGCTGAACCGATATGAGCATGGCCTTTGTGTTTCCCGGCCAGGGATCCCAGGAAGTCGGTATGGGCAAGGCGCTGGCCGATGCGTTTCCCGCGGCGCGGCAGGTGTTCCAGGAAGTCGACGATGCGCTCGGCCAGAAGCTGACGCGTCTCATATTCGAAGGGCCCGACGAGATGCTTCGTCTGACCGAGAACGCGCAGCCGGCACTGATGGCGGTGTCGATGGCGGTGATACGTGTTCTCGAGGAAGAGGGCGGGTTTGCGCTGGCCGACCGTGTCTCCTATGTCGCCGGGCACTCGCTGGGCGAATATTCGGCGCTGGCCGCGGCGGGGGCGTTTGGTTTGAGCGACGCGGCCCGGCTCTTGAAAATTCGTGGCCAGGCGATGCAGAAGGCGGTGCCGGTGGGGCGCGGGTCGATGGCTGCGCTGCTGGGCCTTGAGCTTGAAGACGTGCGCGTGGTGGCGGCGGCCGCTTCGCAGGGCGAGGTGTGCCAGGTCGCCAACGATAATTCACCGGGTCAGGTCGTGGTCAGCGGCGACACGGCCGCGGTCGAGCGCGCCGTTGCCCTGGCCACCGAAAAGGGCGCAAAGCGCTGTGTCATCCTTCCCGTCAGCGCGCCCTTTCATTGCACGTTGATGGCGCCGGCGGCCGAGGTGATGGCCGAGGCATTGGCCAAGACCAGAATCGACTCACCGTCACCGGCGCTGGTCGCCAACGTGATCGCCGAATCGGTGGCCGATCCCGAGACGATCCGGCGGCTGCTGGTCGAGCAGGTCACCGGCACGGTTCGCTGGCGCGAATGCGTGCTCTATATAAAGGAGAAGGGTGTCACCACGCTGGTCGAGGCCGGAGCCGGCAAGGTGTTGTCCGGGCTGGCGCGACGCATCGACCGCGATCTTGTCGGCAAGGCGATCAACGGGCCGGCCGATGTCGAGGAATTTCTGAAGTCGTTGTGATGGGCGGAAACGTCCGGTGCGGTAAAATCCAGACTTGTTGTCGCGGCCCTTCGGGGCTAAGGATCGCTTAACGATTTTGCTTTAGGGACAGCGGCTATGTTCGATCTGACTGGAAAATGCGCGCTGGTCACCGGCGCATCGCGCGGCATCGGCCGCGCCATCGCCACGGCGCTGCATGCGCGCGGCGCGACGGTGGCGCTGTCCGGTACGCGGCGCGACGCGCTGGAAGGATTGGCCGCGGAGCTTGGCGCGCGCGCCCATGTAACGCCGGCCAATCTGGGCGACGCCACGGCGGCCGATCAACTGGTCAAGGATGCCGAGGCGGCAATGGGCGCGGTGGATATCCTGGTGAACAAC
>JAHELM010000351.1 GCA_024644185.1 Rhodospirillales bacterium
CGCGGCCTCCCGCACCGCTTCATCGTCGCGGCGGCGCGCCTTCGGCATATCCTCGATCGCCGCGACCACGGAATCCTCGACTTCATGGGCGATTTCCGGTTCGACATCGTTGTCGTAAACGCCATTGACCGCGACCATCGGCTGTCCCCGCAGGTGGCCGTCGGGGTCGACGACGACGGTGACCACGGCCGAGCCGTTATAGGCCAACCGCTTGCGGTCACGAATCGCCCCGCTTTCCATCGGGACCAGACGCGTGCCGTCGAGCGCCAGCCTGCCATGCGACACCTCGTCAACCACGGTGGCGCGGCCCGGCGCCAGGCGCACGACATAGCCGTTGCGGGCCCCCACCGGTTCCGGCACCTGGCATTCGCGGGCCAATTCGGCATGGGCGATCAGATGGCGGGCTTCGCCATGCACCGGTACCGCAATCCGCGGCCGGACCCATTGATACATCTGGGTCAGCTCGTCGCGCGCCGGATGGCCGGAGACGTGAATGTCCTCGGTCCGCGCCGTCACCACGTCTATTCCAAGGCTCGCAAGGCGGTTCTGCAGCCGCCCGATCGACCGTTCGTTGCCGGGAATCTCCCGGCTTGAAAAGATCACCGTGTCGCCCGCATCCAGCGTCACCTCGGGATGGTCGTCCTCGGCGATACGGGCCAGCGCCGAGCGCGGCTCGCCCTGGCTGCCGGTGCAGATCAGCAGCACGTCGCGGCGCGGCAGATATGCCACCTCGCCGTCGGCGACGAAGGGCGGCAAATCGCGCAGATACCCGGTTTCGCGGGCCGCCTCGACAATCCGCTTCAGCGACCGGCCAACCAGCGCGACGCGACGGCCATGCGCCTGGGCGGCCCGACAGATCGTCTCCACCCGCGCCACGTTGGACGCGAAGGCGGCAACCGCCACCCGGTTCTCCATCCGGCCGACCAGTTCGATCAGGTTTTCGCGAACCGTTCCCTCGGATCCGGACGTGCCGGGCACCAGGACATTGGTCGAATCGCAGACCATGGCAAGAACGCCCTCCTCGCCCACCCGGATCAGCGCGGCCTCATCGGTCGACTGGCCGACCAGAGGATCGGGATCGAGTTTCCAGTCGCCCGTGTGCAGGACGGTACCGGCAGCGGTGCGGATGACCACGGCGTTCGGCTCGGGAATCGAGTGCGTCAGGGTGATCAACTCGATATCGAACGGCCCGACATCGAATCGTCCGGACATGGGAATCTCAGTGATCTTCGCCGCACGCTCCAACCCGGTCTCCGCCAACTTGCGGCGTAAAACCGCGGCGGTAAACGGCGTGGCATAGATCGGACAGCGCAATTGCGGCCACAGCCAGGGCACAGCGCCGATATGATCCTCATGCGCGTGCGTCAGAACGAGGCCGGCCAGATCGTCCTTGCGTTGGACGATGAAGGACGGGTCGGGCATGATGATATCGATACCCGGCGTCGAATCGTCGCCGAAGGTCACGCCGAGATCGACCATCAGCCATTTTCCGGCGTGGCCGTAGAGGTTGACGTTCATGCCGATTTCGCCGGCACCGCCCAAAGGAACGAGGACCAGGTCCTTGCGGCCCAGCCGGTCAATATCGAATTGCTTTGTCATTCCGTCCTGTTTCGGCGGTAGGTGAGGATCAGGCCCTTCATCGTCAGGTCCGGATCGATATGGTCGAAAACATCGGTACTGCCCGCAAACAGCGGGGCCAGCCCGCCGGTGACGATCACCTTCATGTCCGGGCGCCCGTATTCCGCGCGCACCCGTGCAATCAGTCCCTCGATCAGCCCGACATAACCCCAGAATACGCCTGAACGCATGGCCGAGACGGTGTTCTTGCCGATCACCCGGGCCGGTTTTTCGATCGCAATCCGCGGCAACTTCGCCGCGGCGACATACAACGCCTCGACACTGAGATTGACGCCAGGCGCGATGATGCCACCGACGAAATCGCCGTCCTCGCTGACAATATCGAAGCTGGTGGCGGTTCCAAAATCGACGACGATCAGCGGTCCACCGTAGTGCCGATGGCCGGCGACCGCGTTCAGCAGCCGATCGGCTCCCGCATCCTCCGGACGCTCGATCAGGACGCGAATGCCGAGATCGGCGCCGCCCTCGCCGACAATCATCGGATCGCAGGAAAAATACTTGCGGCACAGAAGCTTCAATTCGAACAGCGCCGCCGGAACGACGGTCGCGATGATCGCCCCGTCAACCGCGGCCGGCGCCAATCCGCCCAGAGCCATGAGCTGGGTGAGCCAAACCGCATATTCGTCCGCGGTGCGCGATGCGGTGGTCGAAATGCGCCATTCGCCACGCGTCTCGTCGCCTTCGAACAGCGCGAATTTGACATTGGTATTGTTTGCGTTGATGGCCAGCAGCATGACACGCCCTCTCAGAAGAACACATCGCCGGCGGTGATCGTGCGGCTTGTCCCGTCGGCGAGATCGAGAACCAGGGCCCCATTCTCGTCAAGACCGCGGAATCGACCAACCAGCCGATCCCTCGGCAGCCGCACCGAGATTTCCTCGCCGACCCGCGCCGCCCGCTCCAGCCACGCCCCGCGTACCGCCGCCAGGCCTTCTTCCTTCCAGCGTGCCTGCCAGGCATCGAACCGTCGCAAGACCCGCGCCAGCACGTCGCCGGCATCCACACCGACGGCGCCGGCTTCAGCCAGGCTGGTCGCGGGATAGCCTTCCGTCGTCTCGGGGAAACTGGCGATATTCAATCCCCAGCCGACGATCAGCCAATTCAGTCCACAGCCGGTGGCGCCAGCCGATTCCAGCAATATCCCGGCAGCCTTGCGGCCGTCGAGCAACAAATCGTTCGGCCATTTGTAGCGCAAATCGACGCCCGCGGGCAGCACCTCGGAAACCGCCTCGCCCAGTGCCAGCGCGGCGACGAAGCTGAGTTGCGCCGCGGCCGCCGGTGGCACGTCGGGTCGCAGCAACAAAGAGAACAGCAGGTTTCCCGCCTCCGACGTCCAGCTTCGCCCGGTGCGTCCGCGCCCGGCGGTCTGCCTCAGGGCCCAGACAACCGTGCCCGCCGGCGCACCGTCGCGTGCCAGGCGGGTAGCCTCTTCGTTTGTCGAGTCCAGCGTGTCGTGTGCGTGCAGCCGGTATCCGGGTGGAAGCGCTGACGTCGCCGGCATCGCCTCAGCCCGCGAACAGGGCCGCGGCGGCCCTGCCGGCGCTGTTCACCAAGGGTTCGGGGAATACAATGAACGCGGCGATGACAACAGCGGCAACCGTCATGATCACACCCAGGGTCCGGCTGGAAGGGCGGTCGAACGGCTCTGCCGCCGGATCGAAATACATGATCTTGATGATGCGCAGATAATAGTAGGCGCCAACCACGCTGGCCAGAACGCCGATCAGCGCCAGGGTATAGAGCCCGGCATCGATTGCCGCCATCAATACGTAGAGCTTGCCGAAGAACCCGGCGAGCGGCGGAATGCCGGCGAGCGAAAACAGGAAGACCGTAAGTGCCAGCGCCATGCGCGGGCTGGTCGTTGAAAGCCCCGCCAGATCGCCGATACCCTCGACCATGTCGCCATGCCGGCGCATCGACAGGATGCAGGCAAATGTCCCGATGTTCATCACCAGATAGATGGCAAGATAGATCAGCACGCCGCGCACGCCGGTCTCGGTGCCGGCCGCAAGGCCGATCAGCGCATAGCCGA
>JAHELM010000352.1 GCA_024644185.1 Rhodospirillales bacterium
TAGGCATCCAGCGCCTCGCCGGCGCGCACCACGGCCGGTCCCCCGCCCATGAACACGGCGACACCGACAGCCTCGGCCACCTCCTCGCGGCTTGCGCCCAGGCGTCGGGCGGCATGGGCGTGCAGCGAGATGCAGCCGTCGCAGCGGACGATGCAGGAAATCGCCAGCGCCATCAGTTCCTTGGTCTTGGAGTCCAGAACGCCATCGGCGAAGGCGGCCTCGGCCATCGCGCCATAGGCCTTCATCACGTCGGGCAGGGTGCGGCGCAGTCGCGCCGTCGATCGACTGACCTCGCCGGCGATGTCCGGGTAATCCTTGCTCATGGCTTTTCGCTCCCGCCGACCTGATGCGCCGATAACAAGATAGTGGTTTGTCAAAAAAATCCCACAAGTTCGCGATCTTTCAGTTGGTCCCGCGGCGGCCTATAGTCGCTCGGGCCTGATTTTCTCACGGAGTTTTCCCGATGCTGTTCGATCGTCCCTTGCCGGATCCGGATCCTCTGCGCGCCGCCGTGCGCAATGCCCTGCGCATGGACGAGGCGCGTTGCGTCGACGAACGGCTGGCCGAGGCCATGCTGCCGCCGGCGGCGCATGATCGCATCGCCGCCACCGCGCGCGGCCTGGTAGAGACATTGCGGGACACCCAGGCGAAGGCCGGCGGGCTGGACGCCTTCATGGCCGAATACGAACTGTCCAGCGAGGAGGGCGTCGTGTTGATGTGCCTGGCCGAGGCCCTGCTGCGCATCCCCGACGCGGAGACGGCGGATCGATTGATCAGGGACAAGATCGGCGGTGCCGACTGGGAACGTCATCTGGGCACGTCCGAGTCGCTGTTCGTCAATGCCTCGACGCTGGCGCTGATGCTGACCGGCCGCGTGGTCAACCTGGACAGCGAGGCGGCGGCGCGCGATTTCCGCGGCATCCTGAAGCGCATTATCGGCCGCAGCGGCGAGCCGGTGATCCGTCAGGCGGTGGTGCAGGGGATGCGCATCCTCGGCCGCCAATTCGTCATGGGACGCACTATCAGGGAGGCGCTGGATCGCGCGAAAGACAAGGAAAAGCGCGGCTATCGCTATTCCTATGACATGTTGGGCGAGGCGGCGCGGACCATGGACGACGCCGACCGGTATTTCAAATCCTATTCCATGGCCATTGCCGCCATCGGCAAGTCGGCGGCGGGGCGCGGGCCGGTCGACGGGCCGGGCATCTCGGTGAAGCTGTCGGCCTTGCATCCGCGCTATGAATTCGCCCAGCGCGACCGGGTAATGGGCGAACTGGTGCCCCGGCTGCGGGATCTGGCGGCGATGGCGAAGGCGGTCGATATCGGTTTTACCGTCGATGCCGAGGAAGCGGACCGGCTGGATCTGTCGCTGGATGCGATCGAGGCGGTATCGGGCGATCCGGCATTGGCCGGCTGGAACGGCTTCGGCCTGGCCGTTCAGGCCTATCAGAAGAACGCCGTTCCGGTCATCGACTGGCTGGCCGGCATGGCGCGGCGGCATCGCCGGCGGCTGATGGTGCGGCTGGTCAAGGGCGCCTATTGGGACAGCGAGATCAAGCTGGCGCAGGAACTGGGCCTGTCCGGCTATCCGGTGTTCACGCGCAAGGCTTCGACCGATGTGTCCTATATCGCCTGCGCAAAGCGGCTGTTGGCCGACGCGGAAGCCTTCTATCCGCAATTCGCCACGCATAATGCGCATTCCCTGTCGACAGTGATCGAACTGTCCGGCGGCACGCGCGAATTCGAATTTCAGCGCCTGCACGGCATGGGCGAGTCGCTGTATGACCAGGTCGTCGGCACGCAGGGCAAGGGTTTGCCCTGCCGAATCTATGCGCCGGTCGGCAGCCACGAGGATCTGCTGGCCTATCTGGTTCGCCGCCTGCTGGAGAACGGCGCCAATTCCTCCTTCGTCAACCGCATCGTCGATGCCGACACCTCGATCGAAGCCATCATCGCCGACCCCACGGCACAGGTATCGCGCCTGTCGGTACGGCCGCATCCGGGAATTGCGCTGCCGGCAGCCCTGTTCGGCGCGGCGCGGCGCAATTCGGCCGGCGTCGATCTGAACGACGTCAAGGCGCTGGCGCCGCTGGCGATCGCAATGGCCAGGGCATCGTCGTCGCCCTGGAAGTCGGCGCCGGCGATCGGCGGCAAGCCACGTGGCGGCGCTGGCCGTCCGGTGACCGATCCGGCCGACCGTCGCCGGGTCATCGGCATGGTCGTCGATGCCAGTCCCGGGGATGCGGCCGCCGCGGTCGGTCTTGCGGTCGCGGCGCAGCCTGCCTGGAATGCGAAGCCGGCGGATGACCGGGCGAGGATCCTGGAAAAGGCCGCGGATCTGTATGAGAAGAACGGGCCGGAATTGATGGCGATTGCCGTGCGCGAAGGCGGCAAGACGATGAACGATGCCGTCGCCGAACTGCGCGAGGCGGTGGATTTCCTGCGCTATTACGCGGTCTCGGCGCGGGCCGATTTCTCGGGCACGCAGACGCTGCCCGGCCCGACCGGAGAGCGCAACGAGATTGCCCTGCACGGCCGCGGTGCCTTCGTCTGCATCAGCCCGTGGAACTTTCCGCTGGCGATCTTCACCGGACAAATCGCCGCGGCGCTGGCCGCCGGCAATACGGTGCTGGCGAAACCGGCCGAACAGACGCCGCTGATGGCGGCGCGCGCGGTGGCGCTGCTGCACGAGGCGGGGATTCCGGGCGACGTTCTGCATGTGCTGCCCGGCGATGGCGCGGTGGTGGGTGCCGCATTGGTGGGCGATCCGCGCATCGCCGGGGTGGCGTTCACCGGTGGCACCGACACCGCGCGCATCATCAACCGTCAGCTGGCACAGCGCGACGGCCCGATCGTGCCGCTGATCGCCGAAACCGGTGGCCAGAACGCGATGATCGCCGATTCCTCGGCCCTGCCCGAGCAGGTGGTGCGCGACGTTCTGCTGTCGGCCTTTCGCAGCGCCGGGCAACGCTGTTCGGCGCTGCGGGTGCTGTTCGTGCAAAAGGACGTGGCCGAGAAGATCGTCGCCATGCTGGCCGGCGCGATGCGTGAACTGCGGGTCGGCGATCCGGCGCTGCTATCCACCGATATCGGTCCGGTGATCGACGGCGAGGCGCTCGCCATGCTGGAGGCGCATGCCGCGCGCATGGCGCGGGAGGGAAAACCGATCGCCGAAGTGCCGCTCGGGACAGAGTGCGCAAACGGCACATTCTTTTCCCCGCGGGCCTACGAGATTCCGTCGATCGGCGTGCTGGAACGCGAGGTGTTCGGGCCGATCCTGCATGTCGTCCGTTTCGACGGCGAGAAGCTCGATGCGCTGATCGACGCGATCAACGCCACCGGCTACGGGCTGACGCTGGGCGTCCACAGCCGGGTCGATTCGACGGTGCGCCGTATCGTCGAGGGCGTCCACGCCGGCAATATCTACGTCAACCGCAACCAGATCGGCGCGGTGGTCGGCGTCCAGCCTTTTGGCGGCGAGGGATTGAGCGGCACCGGTCCGAAGGCCGGCGGCCCGCGGTATCTGCACCGTTTTGCGACGGAACGGGTGGTGAGCGTCGACACCACGGCGGCGGGCGGGAATGCGAGTTTGATGTCGCTCGACGAGGGGTGACGCGTTCTCAGCCCGCTCCCGCCAGCATACCCTCGACACCGCTCCAGGCCAGACG
>JAHELM010000017.1:0-1834 GCA_024644185.1 Rhodospirillales bacterium
ATATGGCTTCCGTCCGTTCTTTTTGGGGGCGGGCGTCTCGGCATTGCTGACGATGCTGGCATGGCTGCTATGGATCGGCCTGCACGCCGCTTCGATCGACATCGTCGGCGTCACGGTGGCCGGCCCGCTCCACCAATGGCACGCCCATGAGATGATTTTCGGCTATGGCCTTGCCGTGGTTGCCGGATTCTTTCTGACGGCGGTGCCGAACTGGACCGGCCGCCGGCCCGTCGCCGGTGTCGTGCTGGCCATATTGTTCGGACTGTGGGTCGCGGCCAGACTGACGAGCTGGATTTCCGCCGCCCTGCCGCCGCTGGTCGTGGCGCTGCCCGAACTGGGTTTCGTCGGCATGCTGGCGGCGCTGGTCGGCCAGGCGCTTCTGTCCGGCTGGTCGAAGCGGAATTTCGTATTTCTTCCGGTGCTTGCGGCAATTTTTGCCGGCGCCCTGCTGTACCATCTGGAGCGCGCCGGGCTTGTCGAGGATGTTGCGGGTACCGGCGCGATTCTCGGCCTCGATGCGCTGCTGCTGCTGATCGCGGTGATCGGCGGGCGTATCGTCCCCGCATTCACCACGAATGCGCTGCGGCGCGAGGGCAATGCCGACCTGCCGCGGGCCATGAACCGGCTGGACATAGCCGCCATTGCCGCGGTCGCCGCCGTGGCAGTGGCCGATCTCGCAGCGCCCGGCACGCAGGCGACCGGTGCGATCGCGCTCGCCGCCGGCCTGCTCAACGGGGCGCGGATGATCGGCTGGCGCACCGGACGCGTTCTCAGCGCGCCGATCCTGTGGATTCTGCACCTCGCCTATGGCTGGCTGGTCGCCGGCCTTGTTCTGAAAGGGCTGGCGCTGACCACCGGCGCATTGTCGGAAATTACGGCGATTCACGCATTTACCATCGGCACGGTCGGCAGCATGACTCTGGGCGTGATGACCCGAGCCGCCCTGGGCCACACCGGCCGTCTCCTGCACGTCGCAAAGCCGATCGTCGCCAGTTATGTGTTGGTGAGCCTGGCGGCAGGTCTGCGCATCGCGGGGCCTGCCCTTCTGCCGGAGTATTACAACGAGGCAATGCTCATTTCCGGAGCATTCTGGTGCGTTGCCTATTTTTTGTTCGTTTTAGTCTATTGGCCAATTCTCACCCAGCCGCGGATATCCGCCCATCACTGATCGGCGGCGCGTTCACGCAGCGGGCCGAAATCTCCGTAATCGCGCAGCGCGTCCACATCGGCGAGTACGACCCGGTTGCCGTCCGTGGTCACGCCCTGGCTGCGCAGGCGGGCGAATCCGCGCGACAGGCTTTCCGGTTTCATCCCCAGGCGATGCGCGATGAGCGACTTGTCGTAAGGCAACAGCAGAACCGCCGACCCGTCCTCCACCGGCGACAGCGAAACGAGAAATTGCGCCAGGCGTTGCGCGCTCGAGCGGGTCTGCAACTGGTCGACCTGGTTGATCAGTGAGTGCAAGTGCCGCGACATTGCCGCCAGAATCGAAAAGACGAGTTCCGGCCGCCGACTGACGCGGTCCCGGAAGGTATCGGAATGGATCGCAACGAGTCGTGCATCTTCGACGATCTGCGCACCCGCCGGATACATGCCCTGGATGAACATCGCCGCCTCGCCGAAGGTCTCGCCCACGGTAAAGACGCCAAAGACCGCCTCATCGCCGGTGATCGACGGACGGAACACCTTCACCCAGCCGTCGAGCACGATATAGAACGCCGTTGCCGACGCCCCCTGTTCGAACAGCATCTGTCCCTTGGGATAGCTGCGGGGAGACGACCCATGCAGCAGATCGAGCATTGCCTGGGGCGCAAGGCCGGCGAACAGCGGGGCT
>JAHELM010000017.1:1844-7858 GCA_024644185.1 Rhodospirillales bacterium
CGCCGGATGATATCGATGTCTCTTGCGTCCATGCCTGACCACGATAAAGAAAAAATTGTGAAAAAATCCGGTATTTGCGTACAATTGACGGCAATGTTCCGGCCTGACGCCGATAATAGGCCCCGCCTGCAAAAGCGGTCAACGTTGCAGGGAACCGCGCCGGGCTTTTGATTCGGTGCCTTGACATAAGTCAAAGGTACCGCTGTCGGAGCAGAATAGTCTCGGAGCGGTCGAATGCGCACCCACGTCCACATTCGGAGCAAGGATGGCGCCCGTTTGGAAGACATACCATCCGGCCGAACCTGGATTTGTGGGAAACAGGCAACCTGGCCCGAACACCGGAGGACAATGGAATGAGTGAAGGTCAATCTGGGGGAAGCAAAGGCGCGGAATCAGAGCGTATCCCCGTCATGCAACGGGTCCTCGACAACCCGTTCCTGCTGCTTTTTCTGGGCGTCGTGATCCCGACGGTTCTCTATCTGGTCTGGGGGATCATGGAAGTCGCCCAGATTCCTTTGGCTCAATAACAGGAAAGGGGGGGAGCTATGGCAATTTTCCCACCTGAACAACGGATATGGTGGAAGCAGCCGCTCCACGGCGTTGAGATTGCGTGGATCGGAATCTGTCTCGTCTGGGCTCTGGTGATGTTCTTCACGATGATCGTGTGGCACGTCATCGGCGAACAGAACCTTTCGAACGAGGCCTATCGCATACTGCCCGATGTCTACCAGGAGCGGACCGAGGCAATGGTCGCGCAATACCAGGTACGCGAGGAAGGCAATACCGGGATTCCCGTCGTCCATCCGCCGGCTGGAACCGATATCTACATGATGGCGCGGCTGTGGGAATGGTGGCCGATTCTGGAACTGGAGAAGGACAAGACCTATCGCCTTCACCTGTCCTCCATCGACTGGCAGCACGGGTTCTCGCTGCAGCCGACCAATATCAACATCCAGGTGCATCCCGGCTACGAGATGGTCGTGACGCTGAAGCCCAACAAGTCGGGCGAATTCGGCGTCGTCTGCAACGAGTATTGCGGAATCGGCCATCACACCATGGCCGGCCGCATCTATGTCGTCGAATAAACGGGGGGATCCGACAATGGCAGTCTCATCGCTTTTCAGAACCTGCCCGGATACCGGACTTCCCGTCCATCTTCCGGCGCAAAATCTCATCAGGGCCAACGCGGTGGCAGCCGTCGTTGCACTTCTTGTCGGCGGCGTGCAGGGCCTGATGGTGGCACTGACACGCTGGCCGGACGTGCAACTCCTGCCAGCCGACTGGTTCTATCTGGTCCTTACCGGGCACGGCATGAACGTGCTGCTGTTCTGGATCATCTTCTTCGAGGTGGCCCTGCTCTACTTCACCTCGGCAATTCTGCTGAAATCCCGCCTGGCGACTCCAAGAATTGGATGGCTGGCCTTCGGCCTCATGGTCGTCGGCGCGGTCCTGGCCAATATCGCCGTCCTGCAGGGCGATTCCAGCGTGATGTTCACGTCCTACGTGCCGATGCGGGCCGCTCCGCATTTCTATCTGGGTATCATCCTGTTCGCTGTCGGCGCGCTGATTGCCTGTTTCATCTTCTTCGGTACCCTGGTCATCGCCAGGGAAGAGAAAACCTACGAAGGATCGATCCCGCTGGTCACCTTCGGGGCGATGACCGCGGCAATCATTGCCGTGTTCACCATCGCATCCGGCGCGATCATCTTGATCCCCACATTGCTGTGGTCGGTCGGGCTGATCGGCAATATCGATCCGGTCATGTACAAGGTGATCTGGTGGGCCATGGGGCATTCCTCCCAGCAGATCAACGTTTCGGCCCATGTCGCCGTATGGTATGCGATCGCGGCGATGCTGCTGGGCGCCAAGCCGCTGTCCGAGAAGGTCAGCCGCATGGCGTTCCTCATGTATATCCTGTTCCTGCAGCTCGCCTCGGCCCACCATCTCCTGGTGGAACCCGGCATCAGTTCGAACTGGAAAATCTTCAATACCAGCTACGCGCTCTATCTGGCCGTCGTTGGCAGCATGATTCACGGTCTGAGCGTCCCCGGCGCAATCGAGGCGGCAATGCGCCGGCGCGGCTTCACCAAGGGCGTCTTCGAATGGTTGCGCAAGGCGCCCTGGGGTAACCCGGCGTTCTCCGCCATGTTCACCTCGCTGATCTATTTCGGTTTCCTTGGCGGCATTTCCGGTGTCGTCATGGGTGCCGAGCAGATCAATATCATCATGCACAACACCGTCTACGTACCAGGGCACTTCCATGCCACGGTGGTGGCCGGAACGACGCTGGCATTCATGGGCATTACCTATCTGGTCGTGCCGTTGATCTTCCAGCGTGAGATAATTTTCCCGCGTCTGGCCAAATGGCAACCTTATATCTTCGGTCTCGGTGTTGCCGGCATCTCGGTGTTCATGATGGGTGCCGGAACGCTCGGTGTCGCGCGCAGACACTGGGATATCGGCTTTACCGACGCGACACTGCCGTACAACTATCCAGACTTCGCCTTCTTGTTGATGGCGCTGAACGGGATGGCTGGCGTCCTCGCGGCAGTCGGTGGGTTCCTGTTCATCGGAATCGTCGTCGGCTCGATCCTGTTTGGCAAGCGTCGCGACGCGGCGTCGGTCAAATCCAACCCGATCATCGGTATCGGTGGCGGTACCGCGGTCTCCAGCTATGGCAGCGAGGGCACGCTCAAACTGCCGGGAACCATGGTTCTGGTCGCCATCTTCTTCACCGCATTCTTCCTCTATTATTGGGTCAACTGGAAGTACCTGTCGGAGGTCTGGCCTCTGAGTTGAGGCTGGAAGCTGTAAGGAGGAAAACCGAATGCGGGTCTTGGCCGGACAACTCTATACGGTGCTCAAACTGCGGATCGGCATCGCGATCGCCGTGACGGCCTTGGCCGGGCTTGCGGTCACCCCGGGGGCGGCGCCCCCGGGGTGGCAGGTCCTTCTGCTGGGGCTGGCCGTGTTGTTTTCCTCGGCCAGCGCCGGCGCATTCAATCACTATGTGGAGCGCGATCTCGACGCCAGAATGGCGCGAACACGGAACCGACCGTTCGTAACCGGCGCGTTCCGGCCTGGCCTCCCCTGGCTATGGACCATCGGGGCGATGCTGGTTCTCTCGGTCGGATCCGTCGCGCTTTTCATCAACGCAACGGTCGCGCTCCACACCTTTCTTGGCGCCTTCTTCTATGGCGTCGTCTATACGGTCTGGCTGAAGCGCCGGACACCGCTCAACATCGTGCTGGGCGGCCTGGCCGGAAGTTTCGCTGTTCTCGCCGGGGCATCCGCGATCAATCCCTCCATTCCGCCAGAACCCTTGTGGCTGGCCATCGTCCTGTTCCTGTGGACGCCGCCGCATTTCTGGAGTCTGGCCATTGTCCTGCACAAGGATTACGAAGCGGGTGGCGTACCCATGCTGCCGGTCGTTATCGGCGATGCAAGGGCGGCCCGGATCATCCTGGCCCATACTGTCGCCGTGGTGATCGCCTCGCTGGTTCCCGCGCTTTTTTACTCGCTGGGCCGGATCTACCTGTTGTCGGCTATCGTCGGCGGTACCTGGTTCATCCTGCGCAGCATTCAACTGGTTCAGCGTCCCAACCCGGATTCTGCCCGGGCAAATTTCCGGGCCTCCCTGGGCCAGTTGAGCCTGCTGCTTGCAGGATGTATTTTAGACCCCGTCCTATTGGGATAGTCTGGATTCCATGATCAGAAAGTTCGGTCCTGTCTTGGCGACCCTGGCGCTGATGCTGGGTGGCGGACAATCCGTCGCCACGGCCGCCGTCGGCGCGGCCGATGAAACCAGGTTCAACGAACGGGCGGCGCTGGAGGTCAGCCAGGCCGCCGTCGGCCACCGTCTCGGCGACTACATTTTCCGGGACACCAAGGGCCAACCCTTCCCTCTCGCCAAATTGCTTGGACGACCCATTGTCGTCAACCTCGTCTATACCGCCTGCACGTATTATTGCCCGCTGACGGTCCAGAGCCTGGACCGTGGCGTCAGATCCGCCCAGGATTCCCTTGGGGCCGACAGCTTCACGGTCTTGACGATCGGATTTGACAGCCGCAACGACAACCCGGCCCGCATGCAGGCCTATGCGCGCGCCCAGGGCGTCAACCTGCCGAACTGGTATTTTCTCAGCGCCGATGCGGAAACCATTCTGGCGCTGACCGCCGATCTCGGTTTTGCGTTCTATCCATCGTCACAGGGTTTCGATCACCTGGCGCAGACCACGGTCATCGCGCCCGACGGCACCGTCTACGCCCAGCTTTACGGCAGCGATCTGAGCGTTCCGACCGTGGTCGAGCCACTGAAATCCTTGCGGTACGGCCTGGCCCGCTCATCGGTCAGCATCGACAGCATTATCGAAAGGGTAAAGCTGTTCTGCACCCTTTACGATCCGAATTCAGATATCTATCGCTTTGACTGGTCTATCTTCACCGGCATGGCTATCGGCGCGCTCAGCGTCGGTGGCCTCGCCGCGTTTTTCATTTCTGCCCTGCTGCAACGCCGTCGCATCGACCGTTCGGCCTGATCTTCGGCTCGAACACCCGCACGCCCGGCCCGCCCGACCGAATAACGAACTCCGAGAACGGTAATGGACCTGCTAAAACGTGCCATCAGATACCATTTCGCCTGGATGGAGGCGGGACTCGATCGCGTGTTTCCGCCGTCGTGCAATCCGCTTTACCACTTGGGGGCTCTCGGTTTCCTGTACTACTGGGTCGTCGTCGCCACCGGCATCTACCTGTATATCTTCTTCGATACCGGCCTGACAGAGGCCTATGCCTCGATCCAGCAGATTACCTACGAACAGTGGTATCTGGGCGGCGTCATGCGCAGCCTCCATCGCTATGCCTCGGACGGCATGGTGGCGATGATGGCGGTCCACATGCTGCGGGAATTCTCGCTCGACCGCTATCGCGGCGCCCGCTGGTTCACGTGGTTTACCGGCCTGCCGATCCTGTGGATGGTCTATGCCGCCGGCATCACCGGCTACTGGATGGTCTGGGACAAGCTGGCGCAATATATCGCTATCGCAACGACTGAATGGCTGGATCGCCTGCCGATCGTCGGCGGCACCATCGCCCGCAATTTTCTCGATCCCGCCCGACTGGACGACCGCTTCTTCACGCTGATGGTGTTCATGCACATCTTCGTGCCGCTGTTCCTGCTGTTTGTCCTGTGGATCCACCTGCAGCGCGTGTCCAGGCCGACGATCAACCCGCCCCGCCTGCTGGCAGGCGGCACGATGCTGATGTTGATGGTCCTGTCGCTCGTCAAACCGGCGGAAAGCCAGCCGCCGGCGGACTTGACGATGGTCCCGTCTCCGGTCGGTCTGGACTGGTTCTACCTGCCGGCTTATCCGCTGATGGATATCTGGTCGGACGCGGCCCTCTGGGGTCTTGTGATCTTTGCAACGGCCTTGTTCATCGCCTTGCCATGGCTGCCGCCGCTGCGCCGGGCGCGGGCAGCCGAGGTCGACCTCGCCAATTGCAATGGTTGCCAGCGCTGCGTGGATGATTGCCCATTTGCCGCCGTCGAGATGGGCATGCGCACCGATGGGCGGCCGTTCGACATGCAGGCGATCGTCGATCCGGATCTATGCGTCGCCTGCGGTATCTGCGCCGGCTCCTGCCCGACATCCATGCCATTCCGCAAGGCCAGCGCGCTGATTCCCGGTATCGATATGCCGGACATGCCAATCCGCGGCCTGCGCGACGATGTCGAACGCGAAGCGCGCAAATTGACCGGAAAGATCAGGATCATGGCCTTTGGCTGCCAGCACGGCTGGGATATCGCGAGGATCGGCGATCCGGACATGGCCGTTCTGCGCCTTCCCTGTATCGCCATGCTGCCGCCTGCCTTCATCGACTACGTGCTGAGCCGCGATCTGGCCGACGGCGTGCTTCTGGCAGGCTGCTCGGAAGGCGATTGCTACCATCGAAGGGGCGTCGAATGGACGAACGCGCGACTGGGGCGAACCCGCGACCCCATGCTGCGCTCGCGC
>JAHELM010000017.1:7868-13831 GCA_024644185.1 Rhodospirillales bacterium
TGGAGCGGGTCGAGACGGTGTGGGCCGGTCCCGTGGAGGGATGGACGCACCGCAAGCGGCTACGGGCATTCAAGGACCGATTGACGGCCCTTCGGGCCGCCACGGCCACCCGTCCCGACGAGACGGTCAAGAAATAGGAGGGCCGAAGCATGATTGTCAAAGCACTGCAATTTCTCGGCCAGGGTATCGTCTATGCGGGCATGGCCCTGTGGCTGGGCTATTTCGCCAATCAGCCGGTCTACAACCAGTTGCCGCCGGACATGGCGCTGGTCAAGCTGAGCGTCATTCATGGCGCACAGCATGAGGGCGCGTGCCGCAAACGAACGCAGGCGGAACTGAATGCGCTGGCACCGAATATGCGCGCCCCCCTCGATTGCCCGCGAGAGAGGCTCCCCGTCACCATCGAGGTCCTGCTGGACGGCAAGCTCGTCTATCGTGAAAGCGTGCAGCCGGCCGGCTTGGCGCGTGGCGGCAAGACGCGCGCCTATTACAAGTTTCAAACCGGCGCGGGGCCACATGAACTGGAGGCACGACTGGTCGATTCGGCGCGGACCGAGGGATACGATTACGAAAAGGCAGTTCGGATCGATCTGATACCCGGTGAGAATTTCGTCATCGATTTCCGGGCGGAACTGGGCGGCTTCAAATTCCTGGGCCGGTCCGTGACCGACCTGCCCGAAAATTGAGCGGCGGGAGAGGGAGAACGTCATGCCCCTGATTCAGTGGAAGAACGAGTTCGCGATCGGGATTCCCGCCGTGGATCACGAACACCAGGGAATGATCGCGCTGATCAATGCCCTGCACGACGGCCTGTCGAAGAGGACCGCGTCGCGCGGCGAGGTCGTCGATATGCTGGGTGAGATCCATGCGCGAATCGCGGCCCATTTTGCGCTTGAGGAGCGCGAGATGCGGCAGATACGCTACGACCGGTTCACCGACCACAAGGAGGACCACGAGCTCCTGCTCGACGAGATCCGCGAGATCATGGACGATGTCGAATTGGGCGGCGCCGCCGATTACGCTGCCAGCCTCAGTCAGCGGCTGGAGCGCTGGTTCTCCGAGCATTTTCGCACCCACGATGCGCGCCTGCACAAGTTCCTCGAGGGCAAGACCTGAGAGTTCCGCTCAGCGGCGCCCCCAGGGGAAAGTCCCGCGGGGCGGCAAGGCGCCGCCGCCGATGGATTCGGCAATGCGAAGACCTTCGTTCCATTTCGCCATGCGTTCCGAGCGCGCAAAAGATCCAACCTTCAGGATCGGGGCGCCCCAGCCGACGGCCAGATGCACGATGCTGACATCCTCGGTCTCGCCTGATCGCGCGGACACGACCGTCGTCCATCCTGCCAGTTGGGCGGCCGCTTGCGCTGCCCGCGCCTCGCTCAGCGTGCCTGCCTGGTTGGGCTTCACCAATAATGCGTTGCAGGTCTTCGAATCGATGGCGGCCCGCACCCGCGTCTCGCTGGTCACCAGAAGATCGTCGCCAATCACCGCGATCCGGTCCCCTACGGCCTCGGTGAAGCGGCGAAATCCGTCCGGATCGTCCTCTGCCAGAGGATCTTCGATGGCGACGATCGGATAACGATCGACCCAGCCCAGCAACATGTCGATCATGCCGGCGCTGTCGAGGTCGCGTCCCTCCAGGCCTAGACGGTACCGCCCGTCTCGCCCGAATTCCGAAGCAGCGATGTCGAGGGAAATCGCCATCTGCTCGCCGGGAACGAGCCCGGCCCGCTCGATCGCCCGGACCAAGAGGCCGAGACCTTCCTCGTTGCTGTCGAAGGCGGGCCAGAATCCGCCCTCGTCGGCGACCCCCTGCAGACGCCCCTGCTCGGCCAGCAGCGCGCCCGCGGCGCGATAGACCTCGGCCGTCCAGTCCAGCGCCTGGGTATAATCGTCCGCGCCTACGGCAATCACCATGAAGTCCTGGATGTCCACGCGCCGCCCCGCATGCGCGCCGCCACCCAGGATCTGGATTTCCGGTAGCGGTAAAACTGGTTCATTCTCTACTAGTAGATATCTCCACAGCGGCAATCGCGCGGCGGCGGCGCCCGCATGGGCCGCCGCCATGGAAACCGCGACCAGGGCATTGCCACCCAGGCGTCGCTTGTTCGGCGTGCCGTCCAGCGCCACCAGCGCGGCATCCAGCCGACTCTGGTCCGACACATCCGTCCCGACGAGCGCGGCGGCGATTTCGCCATTCACCGCGGCAACCGCACCCGTCACGTCATAGCCCCCGAAACGCTCGCCTCCATCGCGACGGTCGAGGGCCTCGCCGGACCCGGTGGACGCACCCGCCGGCGCCATCGCGCGGCCGAGGGAGCCATCCGCCAGGCGGATTTCGGCCTCCACCGTGGGCCGACCGCGCGAATCCCAGACACGCCTGCCTCGTATCCCGACAATCCGGCTGGCCGTCATACACCCAACTCCTTTGCCCAGACGGCCCGCACCGCCGCCAATTCAGTCACCGGATTGGCCAGCAGCGCCCGCGCGACGCGGCGAACGCGATCGCGGTCGACATCGGCCGTCAGATACTCGACCGGAGATTTGCCGTCCACGCGGCCCAGGAACAGTCCCGGCAACAGCGTTGCGGCCCGATACTCGGCATCCGCCCGGTCTTCCCAAACCACGCCATCCAGCCATGCCGTGGCCAGCGCGTCGAAGCACGACAGAAAGGCCTTTGCCGAAATCGGAACCCACAGGCATTTCAAGAGCATGTGGTTAAGACAGAATGCAATGTCGAAAGCCGGGTCGCCATACCAGGCGCATTCCGAATCGAGAAAGACCGGCCCGCGCGGGCCGAGCACGATGTTCTTGGGACTGACATCGCCATGGATCAGGCAGCGTTTCGTATCCATGGTCCGTCGCGAAAGCCCGAACAGCACATCGCGCAGGTCCGGGTGGCGCGCCGCGGTCGCTTCCAGATAGGGTTCCGGCCTGATGGCACGAAAAATCTCATCGTTTGGAAAGCGGGCAGCGATCTCCGGGTTTCCAGCCGTGCCCGCGTGGATGCTGGCAATACGCCGGCCGACGTCGGCGGCCACGCCCGGGTCGGCGCGGCCTTCGCGCAACTCCTGCTTCCACAGACGGTATTCCGCGGGATCCAGATAACGCATCGCGAACATCCCGGCTGACCGGTCGTGACCCAGCACAAACGGCACCGCGTCCGGCTCGATCCTTCCCGCTGTCTCGATCCAGGCCACCTCGAAGGCGTTGCGTTCGACCGGCACGAGCCAGTCCATCGCAACCTGCAATTTCGGCAGCGCGCGCTTGATGCAGATCGAGCGGCCTCCCGGCAGGTCGACACGCCAGATGTCGGAGGAGACGCCGCCAGCCAGTCGGGAAAATCCCGCGATGCCGCCGGCCAGCCCCAGCCTGACCACGGCAACAGACAGGAATGCACCCTCGTCCATGTGCAGCCGCGCGATTCAGGCGATCTGGCCGAATTTGCGCTTCAGTCGTTCCAGCACCTTCGGTGGAACGAATTGCGCTATATCCCCACCCAGACGGCCGATTTCCTTCACAAACCGCGAGGAGATGAACTGATTGCGGTCGGAGGACATCAGGAACACGGTCTCGACCTCGTTGTCGAGACGGCGGTTCATCGCCGCCATCTGGAATTCGTATTCGAAATCGGAAACCGCGCGCAGCCCCCGTATGATGACGCTGGCGCCGAGATCGCGCACGAAATGGATCAGCAGATTATCGAAGGGCATGACTTCGATGCTGGCCCTGGCTTCGGCCGACAGCGCCTCCAGCCCATCGGCAACCAGACTGACCCGCTCGTCGATGTTGAACAGCGGATCCTTGCCGGCATTCTCCGCGACCGCAACCACCAGGCGATCCACGAGTTTCAGGGCCGATCGCTGGATCACGTCGAGATGACCCACCGTGATCGGATCGAAAGTGCCCGGATAGACGCCGATTCTCGGACGGCTGGCCATAGACGTATCTGCCCTTCCTGGCGGTTGGCCGGGTTCAGGATTCGGTATTGTCGCCCGTATCCTCTTCGGCACCGGCGCCATTCTCGTCCTCGGTCTCGCCCATCGAGGCCACAGAAACGACACGCTCGCCACTCTCGACGCGGAACAAGGTCACGCCCTGCGTCTTGCGGCCCGCAATGCGGATATCATGCACCGGGCAGCGGATCAATTGCCCACGATCCGTCACCAGCATGATCTGGTCGTTGGGCAGTACCGGGAAAGCCCCGATCACCGGGCCGTTCCGTTCGGTCATCTCGATATTGGCGATGCCTTTGCCGCCGCGACCGGTGATCCGGTACTCATAGGCCGAGCTGCGCTTGCCGAAGCCATTCTCGGTGACCGTCAGAATGAATTCTTCACGCTGGGCCAACTCGCCGAACGCTTCCGGCGACAATTTGGCCTGTGCCGGTTCGGCCTCGCCTTCGTCTTCGGCGCCGCGTCGCAAGGCGGCCGCGGCCCGCAAATAATCGTCGCGAATCTGCATGTCGATTTCGGCATGGTGCAGGATCGACATGGAAATGACCTCGTCGTCCTTGCCAAGCCGGATTCCGCGCACGCCGGTCGAGGTTCGACCGGTGAATACGCGAACCTCCGGCACGGGGAAGCGGATGCACATACCGTTGCGCGCCGACAGCAGCACGTCGTCGTCCTCGCTGCAGGTCTGAACGCCAACCAGACGATCGCCCTCGTCGAGCTTCATGGCGATCTTGCCATTCGCCTTGATGTTCACGAAATCCGACAACCGGTTGCGCCGGACATTGCCGGCAGCGGTGGCGAACATGACATTCAGGTCGCCCCAGGTGGTTTCGTCCTCGGGAATCGGCATGATCGTCGAAACGGTTTCCCCGGCGGCCAGCGGCAGCAGGTTCACCAGCGCCTTGCCGCGCGACTGCGGGGTACCCTCGGGCAGCCGGTAGACCTTCATCTGGTAGACCATGCCGAGCGACGAGAAGAACAGAATCGGCGCATGCGTCGAGACGACGAAGACCTTGCTGACGAAATCCTCGTCGCGGGTACTCATGCCGGCCCGGCCCTTGCCGCCGCGCCGCTGCGCCCGATAGGTCGACAGCGGCACCCGCTTGATGTAGCCGGTATGCGTTACCGTGACGACCATGTCCTCGCGCTGGATCAGGTTCTCGATATCATGCTCGAACTCTGACTCTTCCAGCGTCGTGCGGCGTTCGTCGGCAAAGCTGGCGCGAACCGCCTGCAATTCGCCGCGCATCACCTCCTGCAGCCGTTCGCGCGACTGCAGAATGGCGATGAAATCGCGGATCCGCGCCGCAAGTTCCTCGGTCTCCGCCGCCAGCTTGTCCTGCTCCAGGCCGGTCAGGCGCTGCAGCCGCAAATCCAGAATGGCGCGGGCCTGCATTTCGGACAGCCGATACTTGCCGTCCACGACATCGTGCCCGGGATCGTCGATCAGGCGGATGAACGGTTCCACGGTGCCAGCCGGCCAATCGCGCGCCATCAGCGCCTCACGGGCCTCGGCCGGGTCGCGCGCGGCCCGGATCAACTCGATGATTGCGTCGATATTGCTGATCGCCACCAGAAGCCCGGCCAACACATGGGCACGCTCGCGCGCCTTGCGCAGTTCGAAGGCCGTGCGGCGGGTGATGACCTGTTCGCGGAAGGCGACGAAGGCGACGATGATGTCCTTCAGCGTCATCTGTTCCGGCCGGCCACCGTTCAGCGCCAGCGTGTTGACGCCAAAGCTGGTCTGCAGCGGCGTGTGGCGGAACAGCTGCGCCAGAACCACCTCGGCCATGGCGTCGCGCTTCAACTCGATCACGACACGCACACCGTCGCGATCGGACTCGTCGCGCAGATCCGATATGCCCTCTACCAGTTTCTCGCGAAAAACTTCGGCGATTCGCGCCACCAGCCGGGCCTTGTTGACCTGGAAGGGAATTTCGGTCGCGATAATGGCCTGCCGGTCCCTCGAAATATCCTCGAAATGCGTGCGCGCCCGCATGACGATCGACC
>JAHELM010000353.1 GCA_024644185.1 Rhodospirillales bacterium
GCGACCATTGCCGCCGCCGCGCCGCGTGCCAGTGCCGCCTCGACATAACGATGCCCGTCGGTATTCGGACCGCGAATGGCGATGAACAGGTCGCCCGTCTCGACGCTGCGGCTGTCGATCGACACGCCGCTTGCCTGCCAGCGGCCGCGCACCGTGCCGCCGGTTGCGGCGGCGGCGGCGGCGGATGTCCACAGCGCCGTCATGCCGCACCGTCCCCGCGGGCGGCGACCGCGTCGCGCACCGCGTCGAAATCGTAAAAGGGCAGCGTCTTGCCACCGGCGGTCTGGCCGGTCTCGTGGCCTTTGCCGGCAACCAGCAGCACATCGCCCGGGCCCAGCGCCGCGACGCCGGCGCGAATGGCCGCGGCGCGGTCGCCGATCTCGCGCGCCGCCGGGCAACCGGCCAGGATGGCACGACGGATCAGGGCGGGATCCTCGCCGCGCGGATTGTCGTCGGTAACGATTGTATCGTCGGCGATGCGGGCGGCAATCTCGCCCATGATCGGCCGCTTGCCGGGGTCGCGGTCGCCGCCGCAGCCGAACACCACCGACAGGCGATGGCGGGCAAAGGGGCGGATCGCCGAGAGGACGGTTTCCAGCGCATCCGGCGTGTGTGCGTAGTCGACGATCACCGCCGCGCCATTGGCCAGGCGGCCGGCGATTTCCATGCGGCCGGGCACCGGGTCCAGCCGGGTCAGCGCCGCGGCGGCGCGAACCGGGTCGGCGCCGCTGCCGATGGCGAGCGCCAGCGCGCAGAGGGCATTTTCAAGCTGGAACCGGCCGGGCAGCGGGAAGCGGGTTTCCATGTTGCGTCCGCGCAGCGACAGCGTCAGCGACCAGCCGATATCGGCGATGTCGGCGCGCGCGCAATGAATGTCGCCGGACTCGATCCCGTAGGTCAGCAAGTCGAGGCCGCGCCGCCCGGCGATGGCGGCGACGGCGTCGCGTTCCGGTGCCGCGTCGCGGACAATGGCGGCGGCGCCCGGCGGCAACAGCGCATCGAACAGTCGCAGCTTGGCTGCGCGATAGGCCTCCATGCTGCCGTGGTAGTCCAGGTGGTCGCGCGTCACGTTGGTCAGCGCCCCGGCGGCCAGTCGCACGCCGTCGAGCCGGCACTGGTCGAGGCCGTGGCTCGACGCCTCCATGGCCACCCGATCGACGCCGGATGCGGCCAGTTCGGCCAGGATGCGATGCAGGGCCACCGGGTCGGCGGTGGTCAGCGACGGGCCGCCCTGCTTTGTGTCGCGGCCGGTATAGACGCCCAGCGTGCCCAGGCTGGCGGCATGCCCGCCCAGATCCTGCCATATCTGCCGCAGGAAGGCGGCGGTCGAGGTTTTGCCGTTGGTGCCGGTGACGGCGGCGACCGTGTGCGGCTGTGCGCCATAAAACGTGGCGGCCATCAGGGCCAGGCGGCGGCGCGGATTGGCGTCGGCGATCAGGATCGCGCCGGCGGCGTCGGCGGGCGCGGTACCCGTGGGGGCGAGAACGGCGACGGCACCGGCGGCGACGGCCGCGCCGATGAAGGCCCGCCCGTCATGCGTCGAGCCGGGCAGCGCCACGAAAAGCGCGCCCGGCCTGACTGTCCGGCTGTCGGCGGTGATGGCGGCGATCTCCGGCCCGCCCGGTGGCCCCGGCGGAATTCCGCTGGCGGCCACGGCGGTCCGGTATGCCGTTTCACCGATCAGATTCATAAGACGCAAGTGTGCGTCCCTCCGTCAGTTCGTCCACCAATTCATCCATGTTGCGGGCGGGTGCGCGCGGCTCCGGCTCGCCGTCCCCGGGGGCGATGCCGAGGATCGGCGCCATGCGGGCGATGACGGCGCCGACGGCCGGGGCGGCCACCCAGCCGCCGGTGGCGTAGCCGCCGGTCGACTTGGTGCCTTGCGGTTCGTCGAGAATCGCCAGCACGGCATAGCGCGGGTCGTCGGTCGGGAAGGTGGCGATGAAGGACGACAGCAGCGCCTTGCCATTATAACCCGAAGCGTCGGGCTTCTCGGCCGTGCCGGTCTTGCCGCCGACCCGATAACCGGCGATATCGGCCTTGCCGCCCGTGCCGTCCAGCACGTTCATTCGCATCAGTTCGCGCAAGCGGCGCGAGGTTTCTTCCTGGAATACGCGCTCGCCCTTGACCGGAATGTCGGGATATTCCGACAGAACCAGATGCGGCGCGCGCATGATTCCGCCATTGACCACGGCGGCGACACCGGCCGTCAGCTGCAACGGGCTGATGGCGATGCCATGGCCGAAGCCGATGGTCATGGTGTTGATCGGCCGCCAGGGCGAGGGGACGATGGGCCGGCCGACTTCCGGCAATTCGAAACTGGCCGGCTGCAGCAGGCCAAGCCGCCCCAGATAGGCCTGCTGCGTCTCGCCGCCGATGTCCGCGGCCATGCGGGCGGCGCCGATATTCGACGAATACATGAACACTTCCGGCAGGCTCAGCCAGCGTTTCTTGGCGTGGTAGTCGCGGATGGTGAAGCGGGCCACCTTCAGCGGTTCGGTCGCGTCATAGGTCTGGTTCATCGTCGCCACGCCGGAATCCAGCGCGATCGCCGTGGTGAAGACCTTGAAGGTGGAGCCCAGTTCGTAGACGCCCAGCGTCGCCCGGTTGAAGCGGCCGTTCTCAGTGGCCTTCGCCGGGTGATTGGGATCGAAATCGGGCAGCGACACCATCGCCAGGACGGCGCCGGTGCGCACATCCATGACCATGCCGGTCGCGCTCTTGGCCTTGAATTCGATCATTGCCTTGCGCAGTTCGTCGCGCAGGATGTACTGCACGCGCAGATCGATGGTCAGGCGCAAGGGCTCGCCGCCGCGACGCAACTGTTCGTCGTAGCGGGATTCCAACCCGGCGATGCCGGTGTTGTCGCTGTCGACATAGCCCAGCACGTGGCCCAACAGGGGGCCGTGCGGAAAGACGCGGCTGAATTCGCGCATGAAGTCGAGGCCGGGGATGCCAAGGCGGTTGACCTCCCATTGCTCGCGCGGCGTCAGGTTTCGGCGCAACCAGACGAAGGTACGGCCGGAACTCAGCTTCGCCAGGGTTTCCTTGTAGTCGAGATCGGGCAGCGCGGTGACCAGCGCGCGCGCCGCATCGTTGGGGTCGAGCAGTCGCCGCGGATTGGCATACAGCGAGGCCGTGGCCAGATCGGTCGCCAGGATCTCGCCATTGCGGTCGACGATATCGGCTCGCGGATGCGGCGTGGCGTCGACCGGCGCCTCGATGGCCATGCGCTCGCCCGCCATGCCGAGCACCGCAAGCTGGGTCAGCCGGGCGCCGACCGCGCCGAAGGCCAGCAGCAGCGCCGCGCCCGCCACAACCATGCGGACCCGCCCGACTTCCAGAACCTGGCGGGCACGGTCGTCCATGCGCGGCGGCAGATAGGCCGCGCGCAACGGCGCGCCACGGCGGAACCCCATGGCCCCGCCGCGCCCGACGAACAGATCGGTGGCGCGGTCGCTCATTGCTTCACCTTGATGGCTGTCGCCACCGGCTGCTTCGCGGTTGGCAGCACTTGCTGGGCACTGGGAACCGGGCCGAACGGGATATCGTCGACGCGCCCGATCTGATCCGCCGAGAGGCGCCGCATTTCGGGCAGGTATTGCTGCGACAGCTCGGCGATCCGGTCGGGCCGCGCCAGGTAGGTCCATTCCGCCT
>JAHELM010000354.1 GCA_024644185.1 Rhodospirillales bacterium
CGCAGGATCCGGCCTTGCCGGTCCAGCGCCACGATGATGGCCGTGGCCGTGTCGAGCATGGCTGCGACCATGTCGGCCTCGGCTTTCAATGCCGTCGTCGCGGCCCTGCGTTGCGCGTCGGCGGCCATGGCGCCGCGCCCTATGGCCAGGCCGGCCCCGGCCCCGCCGACCATCAGCAGCGCGATCACCGACAGCATCAGACGCCGGCTCGTCACGCTGTCCCGCTGGCTTTCTGCAACAAGCCCATCGTACCGGGCCAGATGCAGGCGCGAGATCTGCTGGAGACGCTGCGCGAGAATTTCGAGGCGCTGTATGCTCAGGCCCGGATCGGCAACCAGCGCCGCGAAGTCTTCCGCCGTTCCGGTGCTGCCCGGCACCGTGCCGTATACCGCCCACATCGCCGCGATCGGCGGATCGAATTCCGGGACGGGATACTCCTTCCGCAAAAGCTCGAGTTCGTGCAGGGCGGTATCGAGGCCGCCGCGGCGATCGTCCAGATCGCGGCGAAGAAATTCCGCCGACATCCCGAGTTGGGCTTCGAGGACCGGGTAGGCGATAACCGCATTGTAGAGCCTGAGGTCGAGAGCGATTGCGCGGACGTCGGCTTCGGCGCTTTCCACGAGGTTTGCCGATCCGGTGTGATATGCGGTGAGCAGTTCGAACTGGCGGTCGTGGCGCAGTTCGTGCCACTGGAAGAACGCGGCGATGACGGCAACCACCGCCAGATTGACCGCGATCAGGCTGTAGAGGGCGCGATTCCCGTTCGCCACTATCGCGATCCAATGCATGACCGCCGCCCTAATCGCCGTAATCCATTGCATCGACGATATTCCGCAAGTGAAGAAAATCAGAGGACAGGGCGGGCAGGAAGAAGCCGGCGCCGAGACGATCGAGTATTTCCGTCTGCATCGGGTCGTCCGTCGACAACGACAGGAAGGCGCCGCGGATGGTTTCGCGTGTCTCGCCGGCGATATCCGCGCGGATCGCCCAGACATAATCGGCATAAGGCGGGGTGCGCAGCAGGATCCGGATATCGGCCGGGGTCAGCCTGCCGTCGGTCAGCATCGCGTCGACGATCTGCGCATTGGCGGCGCCCGCATCGACCTGTCCGTCGCGCACCTGGTAGGCAGCCTCGTCATGCCCGGCAGCATGGCCGACGGATCCGAACCAGGTTTCCGGGTCGATTCCTTCCTTACGCATGAAATACACGGGCATCAGCGTGCCGGAGGTGGAAAGCCGCGGTCCGAAGGCGAAGCGCGTGCCCCGCAGATCGGCAAGCGACTTCGCCGGAGACTCCGGCCTGACCAGGATGTAGCTGTGAAACTCGCGGTCGATGTCGCGCATCACCAGGGGCAGGGCATCGCCCCGGGCCGACGCCTGGACGAACGTCACGCCGCCGAACCAGGCCAGTTCCAGCCGCCCGGCCAGGAAATCCCGCACCAGATCCGCATAGCTTGCCGGAATGACGAGTTCGCAGGGCAATCCCGTTCGTGCCGAGAGATACCGGATCAGAGGCGCGTATTGCTGTTGCAGGACGGCCGGGGACTCGTCCGGCAGAACGCCGATCCGCAGGCGCCCGGGGTATACGGGAGACGGATCGGACAGCCATGTCAGCGCCAGAACGAGTGCGGCGACGACCGGTGCGGCGAGGAACGCCGCCGGCAGAATCCATTTCTTCCATCCGCCCCCTCCCCAAGACCGCTTGTCTCTCCGCATCCGTGGCTCCCGAATCTTCCGCCGCCCCGGGGGCAGCCATTGCCGGAGACGGTCGGGAATGACCATTGAACCGCGTCCGCCCGCTTCGCGAGGGCCGGAAACCGGCACGATGCCATTCCAAGGTCAACTCTGGCGCGTAATCTGGGCAGTGACAATACCCAATCGGGTGAAAATTTCAGGAAATGCACCCGATAGGCGTATTCCGCCCGCTACGCGTTCGCCAAAAACCAGCGCGACCAACCGCCTCGCGGCGGTGCCTTGCAATCACCGTGCCATGGAGACCCCGGCGGCCGGCAACGGATCGACGGCGTGGACGTGAAATCAGCGTGCCGTCCAGCCGCCATCGATCAGCAGGCTCGCGCCCGTGATCAGCGCCGCCGCCGGCGAGGACAGGAACACCACGGCGCCGGCGATGTCGGCCGGGGTGCCGATCTTGCCCAGCGGGATCATTCCCAGCACGAAATCCCGGAATGCCGGATCCGAGAAATAGGGCGCGGTCAGCGGCGTCTCGATGAAGGTGGGGCAGACCGCGTTCACCCGGATGCCCTGCGCGGCCAGATCGATGGCCATTGCCTTGGTCATGCCCTCGACGGCAAATTTCGAGGCGCAGTAGACCGTTCGCTTCACCCCGCCCACATGCCCCAGCTGCGACGACATGTTGACGATGGCGCCACCCCGGCCGGCCGCCGCCATCTTGCGCGCCGCTGCCTGGGCCACCAGGAAGGCACCCCTCACGTTGATCGCCATCACCCGGTCCAGCGCCTCGACGGTGACGTCCAGGAAATGCTGCGGCACATTGGTGCCGGCATTGTTGAACAGCACGTCCAGCCGGCCGATCGCCGCCATGGCGGATTCGATCCGGGCCGGGTCGGATACGTCGCATTCCGCCATGCGGGCGCGCCCTCCGGCCGCCTCGATCTCCGACACGAGAGATTCCAGTTCCGATGCGGTGCGGCTCCAGCCGATCACCTCGGCGCCCGCCGCCGCGAAGGCCAGCGCGCAGGCCCGGCCGATGCCGCGCCCGGCCCCGGTGACCAGCGCCACCTTGCCGTCGAGCCGCATGGAGGGCAGGGGGCCCATGGTTCCGGTGGTCGGCATCGGTTCGCTCATCGTCTGTCCCTCGGCGCTGATTTCCGTTCCGGATCGCAACCCGGCCGGGCATCACGATAGCATCGGCATTCCGGCTTGCAACGCGCCAATCTCCGTCGCCAACCCATCGACGGCATTGGCCAAGATCGCCGGAAGGCGTTAAGCTTCCGCAACGGACCCGGACCCGGCGATGGCCGCTACGACAGGGGCGATGGAATGGCTAGGATTACAGACGGGCGGGTGACGGGCGGCGCCCGGCTGTCCCGCCGGCAGATCCTGAGGACGGTTGCGACGGGCGCCGTGGCGGCAACGGTTTCGCCATTTTCCGTCAACCTGGCGCGCGGCGCCGGCGCGACGATCCGGATCGGCTTCCCGGTGCCGCTGACCGGACCCTACGGGCTGGAAGCGCGCGAACAGGTGCGCGGCGCACAGCTTGCAGTCGACGAATTCAATGCCGCCGGCGGGCTGGATGGCCGCATGGCCGAATTGCTGGTGCGCGACGACAGGCTCGATCCGGCCGAGGCCGTTTCCCGCGTCCGCGACCTGATGGAAAAGGACAAGGTGAACTTTCTCTGCGGTTCGCTGTCGGCCTCGGTGCAGCTTGCGGTCAACGAGGTGGCCCGGGCCCGCGGGATGCTTTTCATGTCGATCAGCCAGTCGGACCGGATCAACGAGGCGTCCGACTTCTCGAAATACACATTCCACGAGGCGATGACCCCGCACATGACGGCCGGCGCGGTCGGCCGGTATGCATTTCCGCGCCACGGCCGGCGCGTCGCCTATCTCCATGCCGACTACGCCTTTGGCGCCGAGACGGTCCGCGGCTTCAAGCGCGAGGGC
>JAHELM010000355.1 GCA_024644185.1 Rhodospirillales bacterium
GGTGGCGACCGTGATCGACCGCGGCCGCATCCGCCTGCGCGTCTGGGAGCGCGGCGCGGGCATCACGCTGGCCTGCGGCAGCGGCGCCTGCGCCACGCTGGTTGCGGCCCATCGGCGCGGGCTGACCGGGCGCCAGGCCGAGCTGACGATGGATGGCGGCGCGCTGACCGTGGAATGGCGCGAGGACAATCACGTGCTGCTGACCGGCCCGGTGGCGGTCAGCTTTACCGGCGTCATTGACGCCAGCCTGGCGGCATGACCGGACCGGGCGGGGGCTGGCTGGCGCGGCTGAAGGCCGGGCTGGCGAAATCGTCGGGCCGGATTGCCTCCGGTCTGGCCGGGCTGGGCGGGCGGCGCGTCGATGCGGCGCTGCTGGCCGAGATCGAGGATCTGCTGATCGCCGCCGATCTGGGGCCGGGACCGGCGGCCAGGCTGACCGCCGGGCTGGCGCGGGCGACATTCAACGGCCCGGTGAGCGCCGACGACCTGCGCGAGGCCCTGGCCCGCGAGATCGCGGCGATCCTGGCGCCGGTGGCACGGCCGCTGGCGATCGATCCGGCGCATCGTCCGCACATTGTCCTGGTCGTCGGAGTGAACGGCAGCGGCAAGACCACCACCATCGGCAAGCTGGCGCGGCACCTGCGCGGCGAGGGCCGCAGCGTGATGCTGGCCGCCGGCGATACCTTTCGCGCCGCCGCGGTAGAGCAATTGCAGATCTGGGGCGAGCGCACCGGCTGCCCAGTGGTTTCGGGCAAGCCGGGCGCCGACGCCGCCGGGCTTGCCTACGAGGCGCTGGAGAAGGCGCGCGCCGCCGGCACCGACGTGCTGCTGATCGACACCGCCGGGCGCCTGCACAACAAGGCCGGGCTGATGGACGAGCTGCTGAAGGTCCAGCGCGTGCTGCGCAAGCTGGATCCCGGCGCGCCGCACGACTGCCTGCTGGTGCTGGACGCGACGACCGGCCAGAACGCGCTGGCCCAGGTGCAGACCTTCAAGGAGATGGTCGCGGTAACCGGGCTGATCGTCACCAAGCTGGACGGCACCGCGCGCGGCGGCGTCCTGGTGGCGCTGGCCGACCGCTTCGGACTGCCGGTGCACGCCATCGGAGTCGGCGAAGGCGCCGACGACATGCGCCCCTTCGCCGCCGCCGATTTCGCGCGCGGCTTGCTGGATCTTGCCTGAAATCGCCGGATACGATTGACAGCGCCGCCGGCGTCGTCACACTGGGCCGCATGCGAGCCACCGAGAGACCGATGTCGGGAACCGCCTTCAGCGGCGTGCGCGACCTGGAAAGCTTCGACGATCCGGACGCCGCGGTCGCCCGGATCTCGACGATTTACGAGACCGGCGCCGGGCGCATCCGCGCGCGCTTCGACCGCTTCGTCGCCGGCGACCGGACCAGCCCGTCGCAGCCGGGCTATTATCCCTATGTCATGATCGAGGCCGGGCCGGCGCAGATGCAGGTCGACGCCCGGCCGTCCTACGGCACGCTGTCCTACCCCGGCGCCTATGGCACGACGCTGACCCGGCCCGACCTGTTCGGCGGTTATTACCGCGAACAGATCGGCCTGCTGATGCGCTATCACGGTGTTCCGGTGTCGGTCGGCATCAGCGACCGGCCGATCCCGCTGCCCTTCGTCATCGAGCACGCGACCGCCGATTTCGGCGGCGTGGGCCTGCGCAGCGTCGAAGCCTTGTTCGACATGCCGAACCTGGCCGAAATCAACGACTCGATCGCCAACGGCACGCATGTCACACCGCCCGGCGAGCCGTGGCCGCTGGCGATGTTCGGCGCCGGGCGGGTGGATCTGGCACTGCACCGGCTGCGCCATTACACGGCCAGCGAGCCGGAACATTTCCAGCAATTCGTGCTGTTCACCAACTACAACCGCTATGTCGACGAATTTGTCCGATACGGTCGCGAAACGATATTGGCGGACACGGCCTCCGAGGGCGCCTATACCACCTTCGTTGAACCCGGCGGCGTGATCACCCGCCGCGCCCGGGATGGCGGCGCCGGCCGGGCGGAAGGCACGCCGCCGCTCCATCTGCCGCAGATGCCGGCCTATCACCTGGTGCGCGGCGACCGGCAGGGCATCACCCTGGTCAATATCGGCGTCGGCCCGTCCAACGCCAAGACCATCACCGACCACATCGCGGTGCTGCGCCCGCATTGCTGGCTGATGATCGGCCATTGCGGCGGCCTGCGGCGCAGCCAGAAGCTGGGCGACTACGTGCTGGCGCATGCCTATATCCGCGAGGATCACGTGCTCGACCAGGACCTGCCGACCTGGGTGCCGGTGCCGCCGATCGCCGAGGTGCAGGTGGCGTTGCAGGAGGCGGTGACCCGCGTCACCGGCCTGCGCGGGCCGGAAATGAAAACCCGGATGCGCACCGGCACGGTGGCCACCACCGACAACCGGAACTGGGAATTGCGCTATGACGAGCTGTTCGAACGCTTCAGCCAGTCGCGCGCCATCGCCGTCGACATGGAATCGGCCACCATCGCGGCGAATGGGTTCCGGTTCCGGGTGCCCTACGGCACGCTGCTCTGCGTATCCGACAAGCCGATGCATGGCGAGATCAAGCTGCCCGGCATGGCCAATGCCTTCTACAACGAACGCATCGGCCAGCACCTGACTATCGGGCTGGAGACCGTGCGCATCCTGCGCGAGGGCGGTGTCGAGCAACTGCATTCCCGCAAGCTGCGCAGCTTCGACGAACCGGCCTTCCGCTAAAACGATAAGGGGCCGCCCGAAGGCGGCCCCTTGCCGGTATGCGTATTCGTCCCGGATCAGCCGGCGCGGATCTCGCGGACGAAGCGGTCGACCTCGCCGCGCAGGCCTTCCGCCTGGCGGGCCATTTCCTCGGAGGCCGAGAGAACCTGCGTCGCCGCCGCGCCGGTCTGCCCGGCCGCCGAACTGACGCTCTCGATGTTCTGGTTCACGGCCTGGGTCCCCTGCGCCGCCTGCTGGACGTTGCGGGCGATTTCCTGGGTCGACAGGCCCTGTTCCTCCACCGCCGAGGCGATGGTGGTCGAGATATCGCTGATCTCGCCGATGATCGCCCGGATCTTCTCGATGGCCCCGACGGCGCCATTGGTCTCGTCCTGGACGGCGAGAATCTGCTGCGAGATCTCCTCGGTCGCCTTGGCCGTCTGGTTGGCCAGGTTCTTGACCTCCTGGGCGACAACGGCAAAACCCTTGCCCGCTTCGCCGGCGCGCGCCGCCTCGATGGTGGCGTTCAGGGCCAGAAGATTGGTCTGCCCGGCGATGTTGTTGATCAGGCTGACCACGTCGCCGATCTTCTGCGCGGCTTCCGCCAGCCCCTGCACCGTCTCGTTGGTGGCTTCCGCCTCGCGCACCGCATTGCCGGCGATCTTTGCCGACTGCGACACCTGGCGGCCGATCTCGGCGATCGACGCCGACAGTTCCTCCGCCGTGGCGGCGACCGTCTGCACGTTCGTGGTCGCCTGGTCGGATGCGGTCGCCACGTTGCCGGCCTGACGGCTGGTCTCCTCCGCCGTCGCCGACATCTGCTGGGCGGTGGCCTGCATCTCGGTGGCGGCCGAGGATACGCCGTCGACGACTTCCTTGACCTGGCCCTCGAACCCGCCGATCAGGGT
>JAHELM010000356.1 GCA_024644185.1 Rhodospirillales bacterium
ATCCCCTTCAGTCCCTAGAGGCCAGCCATGATCGCCATGAATTCGATCGGCATCTTTCGCGGTTTACCCCCGCCTTCTTGCTTGGGTGGACGGCGCCGACAGCCTATAAACGGGGTTCGCAAGCGGGAATCCAGGGAGGCGAGGATGGCGCTGACGCCGGAACAAGGCAGGGAAATCGAACAGCAGCGCGCGGCGGTGCAGCAGACCCGCCGTGCCACGGTTCCGGCGCTGGAGGAGGTGCTTTACCAGCCGTTCCCGGTGCTGGATCACGGCTTCGTCAGGGTGATCGACTATATGGGCGACGACGCGGCGATCGTGCAGGCGGCCCGCGTATCCTACGGCCGCGGCACCAGACAGATCTCCAACGATCGCGGGCTGATCCGCTATCTGATGCGCCACCGGCACAGCACGCCGTTCGAAATGTGCGAAATGAAGTTCCATGTCAAACTGCCGGTTTTCGTGGCGCGCCAGTGGATTCGCCACCGCACGGCCAACGTCAACGAATACTCGGCCCGCTATTCGATCCTCGACCGTGAGTTCTATATCCCGGCGCCTGGACAACTGGCGGCGCAGTCGGCGTCGAACCGACAGGGTCGCGGCGCCGTGCTGGAAGGTGCCGACGCGGAACGGGTGCTGCGGATTTTGCGCGACGACGCGGCGCGGACCTATACCCATTACGAAGAGATGCTGAACGAGGATGCCGAGGGCAATCCGCGCGATCCGGCGCATCCCGGTCTGGCGCGCGAACTGGCGCGCATGAATCTGACGCTGAACATCTATACGCAGTGGTACTGGAAGATCGACCTGCACAATCTGCTGCATTTCCTGTCGCTGCGTGCCGACCCGCACGCCCAGTACGAGATCCGCGTCTATGCCGAGGCCATGCTGGATATCGCCCGGCGCTGGGTGCCGATCGCCTGCGAGGCCTTCGAGGATTACGCGATCGGCGGCGCCCGGCTGTCGCGCGGCGGCATCGAGATCGTGCGCCGGATGCTGGCCGGCGAGGCGGTGAAACAGGAAGACAGCGGCCTGAGCAAACGCGAATGGGACGAACTGATGGAATTGCTGGGCCGCGGCTGAGGCAATCGATGCGGGCCATCTGGCCGTTGCTGGCGCTTCTGGTATGGGCCTGCGTGCCGCCGCCGGTTTCCGTCGAGGCGCCGGTGCCGGCCGCGCCGCCCGCCGAGGCGCCCGCCCCCGCGCCGCCACGGCTGGCAAGTCTGGCGGTCGGGCCGGCGGACCGGGTGCTGGTCGTCAAGGGCGAGCGCCGGCTCTACCTGCTGCGCGATGGCGCGATTCTGGGCTGGATGCCGGTCGCCCTCGGACGCGATCCGGAAGGCCCGAAGCAGCGCCGCGGCGACTGGCGCACGCCGGAGGGCGAATACGTGCTGGATGCCCGCAATCCAGCCAGCCGGTTCCATCGCTCGATCCACATTTCCTATCCCAACGAGGCGGATATGGACCGGGCCCTGGCGGCCGGGCTCGATCCGGGCGGCGATATCCACATCCACGGGACGCCGGACCCGGCGCTTCTGGGGCGTGACTGGACCATCGGCTGCATTGCCGTCGGCAATGACGACATGGATCTGCTGTGGGTCCTGGTCCCGCCGGGAACGCCGATAACCATACGGCCGTAACGCCGTTCATCGGATGTAAACCGGTTTGGCGGCATCGTGCCGTCGATGGGAAGTCCTGTCGGAACCGTGTCGAGGGGTTGCTTGTTCGCCATCGCGCTGCTGGTGGCGGTGCTGGTCGTCCAGCTGGGTGCCGCGCGCGCCGCGGGCCATGCGGATTCGGTTGTCGTCGACAAGAGCGACCGCCAGCTTTACCTCATGCAAGGCGGCAAGGTCTGGAAGAGCTATCCGATCGGCCTCGGCTTCGCGCCGGAAGGCCACAAGCGGCAGCAGGGCGACGGCCGCACCCCCGAGGGGAAATACGTCCTCGACTGGCGCAATCCGCAAAGCAAGTTCTACCTTTCGCTTCACGTCTCCTATCCCAATGCCCGGGACAGGGAGCAGGCGCGGGCGCGCGGCGTTTCGCCCGGTGGCGACATCTTCATTCACGGTCGCCACGACCCGGCCGCGGGCCGGCGCGACTGGACCTGGGGCTGCGACGCGGCAATGGATGAGATCTGGGCGGTCGTCCCGGACGGCACGACGATAATCATTCGACCCTGACGCCGGGGCCGGAATCGATACGGAAAACTCTATTGCCACGCTAACGCCATATTCCGCACGTGGAATTGCAAACAAAACGACACAGGAAGCAAAAGAAGGGATGCCGCGATGCTCGACGGGGACGAGACCGCGCCGTTGGTTGGCCGTATCTACGATGCGGCCCTGGATCGGACGATTTGGCCGGAAGTGATAGATTCATTGCGCCGGGTGGTGGACTGCCGGGCGGGCATATTGCTGCGCGGCGTTCTCCAGCCCGTGATTTCGATGGAATCGATCAGCGCTGTTGGCATGGATCCGGATTTCGGGCCCGGAGTGATGGCGGTGTTCGGCAATCCCGCCGATAACCCGTTCATCCAGCAGATGGGGCGGTTCGCGATCGGCGAGCCGATGCCGCGCCAGGCGTTCCTCGACGACGAAACCTTCGAGCAGCACCGGATATGCAAGGAATTCTTCGCCCCGCAAGATCTGTTCCACGACGTCACCACCCCCCTGACCCTGGCGCCCGACGAGGCGACGGTGCTGTCGCTGTCACGGCCACGCAGCGCCGGCCCGCTGGGCGCCGACGCGGTGGCGGCATTGCGACCCTGGGTTCCGCATCTGCAGCGGGCGCTGCTGATCGACCGGCACTTGCACGCGCACCGGTCGGCCAATCAGGCCCTGACGGAAATGCTCGATCGCATTGCCTGCGCAATCCTGTTCATCGCGGCGGATGGCAGGGTGGTGCATCTGAACGAGTCCGCGGCGGGACTGATCGCGGCGGGCGACGGGTTGACGCTGCACCGCAATTGCCCGGCGGTGGCGTCGCCGAAAGGCCAGCGCGAACTCGACGCGGTGCTCGATCAGGCCATGTCGGGGACGTCCGGCGGCAGCCTGCTTGTCGAGCGGCCATCGGGCAAGCGCCCGCTGCTGCTGTTCGCGGTGCCGATGTCCCGCGGCCTGGCCAACGCCTGGCCGGAAGCCCCGCTGGCGGCCGTCGCCATCAGCGATCCGGACAATTCGATCGCACCGCCGGCCGAAGCGCTGACCGCGCTGTACCGGCTGACGCCGGCGGAGGCCGAAGTGGCGCTGCGTGTCGCCGAGGGACAGGGCCTGGGCGCGGTCGCCGGCCAATTGGGCGTCAGCCAGAACACGATCAAGGCGCATCTGCAACGGGTCTACGAAAAGACCGGAACGCGCCGGCAGGCGGAACTGGTCCGCCTGCTGCTGTGCAGCCCGCCGCCGTTGTGCGCCGCCTCGTAACCCGGTTCTCCGAAAAAAATGGGCGGGACCGGGGAGGTCTCGCCCAAAGAGGTATACGCTCAGGAAACGGGGGGATCCTACAAGGGTCGCCGGCACCGGTCGTCACCCGAACGGGTGACGCCGCGACCCGACGCTTTTCGCCGACTCAGAACACCACTACCCCGCGGATCGACTTGCCTTCATGCATCAGGTCGAAGGCG
>JAHELM010000357.1 GCA_024644185.1 Rhodospirillales bacterium
TCGGACGGCCGCACGAATTTGGCCCAGTCATGGGTGCCGCGCGGCAGCCAGCGCATTACGTATTCGGCGCCGACAATGGCCAGCGCATACGCCTTCAGCGTTCGATTCAACGTCGCCACGAACATCAGCCCGCCCGGCTTCACCAGCGCCGCCGAAGCGGCGACGAAGACCCGCAGGTCGGCGACGTGCTCCACCACTTCCATGTTCAGCACGACGTCGAATCGCTCGCCGGCGGCGGCCATCGACTCGACGGTGGTCCCGCGATAATCGATATCCAGCCCGGAAACCGCCGCGTGGGCGCGGGCGATGCCGATGTTCCGTTCCACCGCGTCGACGCCGGTGACCGCCGCCCCCAGCCGCGCCATGGGCTCCGACAGCAACCCGCCGCCGCAGCCGATATCGGCGATGGCCAGTCCTGCGAAGGGGCGGTCGCCCAGGGGATCGCGGTCGAAGCGGGTGCAGACGCGGTCGCGCAGGAAGGCGATGCGGACCGGGTTGAACTTGTGCAGTGGCGCGAACTTGCCGTCGGGATCCCACCATTGTTCGGCCATCGCCGCGAATTTCGCGGTTTCCGTCTCGTCGACGGTGCGGTCATGGGGATGCTGGGCGGTGCCGGTCATGGATGCGATCCTGTCACGGAATTTTCATGCGTTGCGCGGTCCCGCCCGCCTTGCGTGCGGGGATCGGACAGAGTATGGATACGCCCGCCTTCCGAAGCAACCGGGGCCGACAGGGAAGCTCTCCGGTTTGTGCATCGCGGAAGGCGGTATTTTTATACAGGGCAATTCCCGGTCATGGCGCGTATCGTACAGAAATTCGGCGGCACCTCGGTAGCCAATCTCGATCGCATCCGCAACGTCGCCAAAAGGGTGAAGGCGGAAGTCGATCGCGGCAACGAGGTGGCTGTGGTGGTTTCCGCAATGTCCGGCGTCACCAACCAGCTCGTCGACTATGTCAGCCAGGCCAGCCCGCTGCACGACACGCGCGAATACGACGCGGTGGTATCGTCGGGCGAACAGGTTACGGCCGGGCTGCTGGCGCTGTGCCTGCAGGAACTGGGCGTGTCGGCGCGCTCGTGGATGGGCTGGCAAGTGCCGATCAGGACCGACGACGCGCATGGCAAGGCCCGGATCACCGGGGTCGAGGCCGACGAGATCGCCAAGCGTTTCAAGGACGGCCAGGTGGCGGTGATCGCCGGCTTCCAGGGCATCTCGCCGCAAGGGCGGATCACGACGCTGGGGCGCGGCGGCTCCGACACCACCGCGGTCGCCATCGCGGCGGCGCTGGGTGCCGAACGCTGCGATATCTTTACCGATGTCGACGGCGTCTACACCACCGATCCGCGCATCGTCGCCAAGGCCCGCAAGCTGGACAAGATCACCTATGAGGAGATGCTGGAGATGGCGTCCCTCGGTGCCAAGGTGCTGCAGACGCGCTCGGTCGAGCTTGCCATGAACATGGGGGTGCGGGTCCAGGTGCTGTCCAGCTTCGAGGATACGCCGGGAACGCTTGTGGTCGATGAGGATGAGATCGTGGAAAAACAGGTAGTCAGTGGAATCGCCTATAGCCGGGACGAGGCGAAGATCACCCTGATGCAGGTTCGCGACAAGCCCGGAGTCGCGGCCGATATTTTCGGGCCGCTGGCCGAGGCCAGCATCAATGTCGACATGATCGTGCAGAACGTGTCGCCCGACGGCGGCAGCACGGATCTGACCTTCACCGTCACCCGCGCCGACCTGAAGCGCGCGGTGAAGCTGCTTGAGGACCGGCAGGCCGAACTCGGCTACCGCAAGCTGGTGCACGATGCCGGGGTGGTCAAGGTATCGGTGATCGGTGTCGGCATGCGCAGCCATGCCGGCGTCGCGCAATCGATGTTCCGGGCGCTTGCCGGGAAGGGCATCAACATCCAGGTTATTTCCACCTCCGAGATCAAGATCAGCGTGTTGATCGACGAGCAATACACCGAGCTTGCGCTGCGCGCGCTCCATACCGCTTACGGTCTGGACGCCGCGTAGGGGAGTATGCAATGCCGCCGGCATTAACGGCGGCCCTGGCGAGGGAATGGCGGATACGACGAACTGGGTTGGTTCACGGCTTCTGCTGCGCCGTCTGCGCGACGTCATGGCGGCGGGTGGAGGCGCGCAGGACCGTTTCGATCTGGTGGTCGGCATCATTGCCCGCGACATGGTGGCCGAGGTCTGCTCGATCTACCTGTTGCGACCGGGCGATATCCTCGAGCTGTTCGCCACCGAAGGCCTGCTGAAGACCGCCGTGCACCGAACCCGTCTGCGGGTCGGCGAGGGCCTGGTCGGCGACGTGGCCGCGCATGCCCGTCCATTGTCGCTCGACGACGCGCAAAGCCATCCGCAATTTGCCTATCGCCCGGAAACCGGCGAAGAAATCTATCATTCCTTCCTCGGCGTGCCGATCCTGCGCGGCGGTCGCGTGCGTGGTGTTCTGGTCGTCCAGAACCAGAGTCGGCGCACTTACACCGATGAGGAAGTCGAGGCTCTGGAGACCGTTGCCATGGTGCTGGCGGAACTGACCGCCAGCGGCGACCAGGGGCTGTCGGTCGATTATGCGCCGGCCGACGGTATCGCCCTCAAGCCGCTTCGCCTGGAAGGCGCGCGGCTCAGCGGCGGTCTGGCCATGGGCAAGGCCATGCTGCATGAGCGCCGGACCACCATCGCCCAGGTTGTCGCCGAGAATATCGATGTCGAGCTCGAACGGCTGGACGCCGCCGTGCAGGCCATGCATGCCGGCCTCGACGAAATGCTGGCGGATTTCGGCGGCCATCGCGCCGGCGGGGAGCCCGTGGAAGTGCTTGCCGTCTATCGGATGTTCGCCGAGGATCGCGGATGGCTGGGACGCATCCGCGAGTGTATCCGCGGCGGGTTGACCGCCGATGCGGCGGTCGCCAAGACGCTGAACGACACCCGCGCCCGCATGGCGCAGATCGCCGATCCCTATATTCGTGAGCGCATCCACGACATCGAGGATCTGGCCTACAGGTTGCTGCAATATCTCGACGACAGGGGTGACGAGCGGGGGTTCAGGCGCCGGCGCGGCGAAGGCGATACCATTCTCGTTGCGCGCACGCTGGGGCCGGCCGAACTGCTGGATTACGACACGCGGTCGCTGAAGGCGCTGGTTCTTGAAGAGGGATCGGCCACGGCGCATGCGGCCATTGTTGCGCGCGCCCTCGGCCTGCCGGTGGTCGGCCATGTTCGCGGGCTGCTCGACAAGGTCGAGGCCGGTGACACGATGCTGGTCGATGGCGACAACGGCATAATCGTTATCCGGCCGGGCGAGGATATCCGCCAGGGTTTCGTCGAGAGCATGAACCTGCGGGCCGAGAAACTGGCGGTCTATGCCGCCGCGCGCGACCTGCCGGCGGTGACCCGCGAGGGCGTCGAGATCAGTCTGAATCTGAACGCCGGCCTGCTTCTGGATCTGCCGCATCTGCGCGAGACCGGGGCGGACAATGTCGGGCTGTACCGGACCGAAATCCTGTTCATGATGCGCGGCGCCCTGCCCGATGTCGACGAACAGGCCCGCATCTATCGCCGGGCGCTGCAGAAGGCGGGCGACCGGCGGGTGGTCTTCCGCACCCT
>JAHELM010000358.1 GCA_024644185.1 Rhodospirillales bacterium
TGACCATGGCTTCCCTCGACCGCGTCGCACGCAGCCTGCTGCTCTCCGAGCTCGTCTCGGGGATGGCGCTGACGCTGAAGTACTTCTTCAAGAAGAAGGCGACGCTCAACTACCCGTTCGAACGCGGCCCGCTGGGTCCGCGCTTCAAGGGCGAGCACGCGCTGCGCCGTTATCCCAATGGCGAGGAACGCTGCATCGCCTGCAAGCTGTGCGAGGCTGTGTGCCCGGCGCAGGCGATCACCATCGAGGCCGAGGAGCGCACCGACGGCAGCCGCCGGACCACGCGCTACGACATCGACATGACGAAATGCATCTATTGCGGTTTCTGCCAGGAGGCGTGCCCGGTGGATGCGATCGTCGAGGGGCCGAATTTCGAATACGCGACCGAGACCCGAGAGGAGCTGTTCTACAACAAGGCCAGGCTCCTGGGGAACGGCGAGCGATGGGAAGCCGCGATTGCGGCCAACATCGCCATGGATGCACCGTACCGGTAAGGGGCTCCGATGATCGTCCAGGGATTGATTTTCTATCTGTTCGCCACCGTCGCCGTGGCCTCCGCGGTGATGGTTATCGCCGCGCGACACCCGGTGCATTCGGTGCTGTTTCTGATCCTCGCCTTCTTCAATGCCGGCGGACTCTTCGTGCTGATGGGCGCGGAATTCCTGGCAATGATCCTGGTCGTGGTCTATGTCGGCGCCGTCGCCGTGCTGTTCCTGTTCGTGGTGATGATGCTGGACGTCGATGCCGTCCGGCTGCGCGAGGGCTTCCTGCATTATCTGCCGATCGGCGGCATGGTGGGGCTGGTGCTCTTTGCCGAGCTTGCGGTCATCGTCGGCGGCTATTTCTCGGGCGAGGCGGTGACCGGCGTGCATGGTGGCGCACCGGCGATGCCCGGGCCGGCGGTCGGCGCCATTGCGAATACCGAGGCGCTGGGGCGCGTCCTTTATACCGATTACGTTTATCTGTTCCAGGCCGCCGGCCTGGTGCTGCTGGTGGCGATGATCGGCTCCATCGTGCTGACGCTGCGTCAGCGCGAGGGCGTCAAGCACCAGAATGTCAGCCGGCAGGTGGCGCGTCAGCCGGAAGACGTGGTCGAGGTGGTCAAGGTGCAGACGGGGAGTGGCGTGTGATGCTGCAGATTGGATTGGAACATTATCTGATTGTCGCCGCGATCCTGTTCACGCTGGGTCTGCTCGGGATATTCCTGAACCGCAAGAACGTGATCGTCATCCTGATGTCGGTCGAACTGATGTTGCTGGCGGTGAACATCAATCTCGTCGCCTTTTCGACCCATATGCAGGACCTGACCGGCCAGATCTTCGCCATCTTCGTTCTGACCGTCGCCGCGGCCGAGGCGGCAATCGGCCTTGCCATTCTCGTCGTCTATCACCGCAACCGCGGCTCGATCGAGGTCGAGGACATCAATCTGATGAAGGGGTGAGCGAGCATGGAAGCCGCCGTCGTATTCCTGCCCCTGCTGGGCGCCGTCATTGCCGGCCTGTTCGGTCGCGTGATTGGCGACCGGCTGGCGCAGCTCGTCACCTGCACGCTGCTGGTCGCCGCGGCGATCGTTGCCTGGTGGTTGTTCTATGACATCGCCCTGATGGGCAATGCGCGGACCGTCGAAATCGGCACCTGGATACAGGTCGGCGGCTTCGATCTGGACTGGGCCCTGCGCATGGACCAGTTGACGGCCGTCATGCTGATCGTCGTCACCACAGTATCGGCGGTGGTGCATGTATATTCTGTCGGCTACATGCACCATGACTCGTCGATCCCGCGGTTCTTTTCCTATCTCAGCCTGTTCACCTTCTTCATGCTGATGCTGGTGACCGCCGATAATTTCATCCAGATGTTCCTGGGTTGGGAGGGCGTCGGTCTGGCCTCCTATCTGCTGATCGGGTTCTGGTACGACAGGCCGTCGGCGAATGCGGCGGCGATCAAGGCCTTCGTGGTTAACCGGGTCGGCGATTTCGGCTTCGCCCTGGGTATTTTCGGGGCCTTCGTCCTGTTCGATTCGGTGCGCTTCGACGAGGTCTTCGCCGCGGTGCCGGGCCATGCGGACGCGACATTCACTTTCCTCAGCTGGCAGGTTCCCGCGATCACCACCATCGCGCTGCTGCTGTTCGTCGGCGCCATGGGCAAGTCGGCGCAGCTTCTGCTGCACACCTGGCTACCCGATGCGATGGAAGGCCCGACGCCCGTCTCGGCGCTGATCCATGCCGCGACGATGGTCACCGCGGGCGTGTTCATGGTTTGCCGGCTGTCGCCGATCTTCGAATATTCGGAGACCGCGCTGGCCGTGGTGGCCGTCGTCGGTGCTTCGACCGCCTTCTTCGCGGCGACCGTCGGCCTGACGCAGACCGACATCAAGCGGGTGATTGCCTATTCGACCTGCTCGCAGCTCGGCTACATGTTCTTTGCCGCCGGCGTATCGGCCTATCCGGCCGCGATGTTCCACCTGACCACGCATGCCTTCTTCAAGGCACTGCTGTTCCTTGGCGCCGGGTCCGTGATCCATGCCATGTCGGACGAGCAGGACATGCGGCGGATGGGGGGAATCTGGCGGATGATCCCGATGACCTATGCCTATATGTGGATCGGCAGCCTGGCGCTGGCCGGCATCGGCATTCCCGGCGTGTTCGGCTTCGCGGGGTTCTATTCCAAGGATATCGTGCTCGAGGCTGCATGGGCCTCGCATGGCTGGGTTGGCGGGTTCGCCTTCTGGATGGGCATCGCCGCGGCAATCATGACCGCGTTCTATTCCTGGCGGCTGCTGTTCCTGACCTTCCACGGCGCGCCGCGCTGCGACGAGAAGACCCTCGCCCATGTCCACGAATCGCCGAAGGTGATGATCCTGCCGCTGCTGGTTCTGGCGGCCGGTTCCGTACTTGCCGGCGCTATCGGCTACGAGTCCTTCGTCGGCCACGGAATGGAGCAATTCTGGGGCGAGTCGATCCTGGTTCTGGGGCAGCACAATTCGATCGAGGCCGCGCATCACGCGCCATTCTGGGTCAAGGTGCTGCCGCTGGTTGTCGGCCTTGTCGGCATCGCGCTGGCCTGGGTGATGTATATCGCGAAGCCGGGCCTGGCGGATTCCGTGGCGACCGCGCTGCGGCCGCTCTACCTGCTGTCCTACAACAAGTGGTATTTCGACGAGATCTACGACCGCATCTTTGTGCGTCCGGCCTTCGTGCTGGGACGCGCGCTGTGGAAGTCGGGTGACGGGGCGGTAATCGACGGCGTCGGGCCGGACGGCATCGCCGATGCGACGCTGCGCCTGTCGCGTCGCGCCAGCGCCCTGCAGAGCGGATATCTCTACCACTACGCTTTCGCAATGCTGATCGGCGTGGTGGTCTTCGTCACCGGCTATATCTACGTGCAGGCGGGGTAAGGTGAAATGACCGGCTTTCCGTTGCTTTCGGTAACGATCTTCCTGCCGCTGGCGGGCGTTCTGGGCATTCTTCTGCTGGCCCGGGGCGACGATCCGAAAAAGGTCGCCCAGTCGGCACGGAACGTGGCGCTCTGGACCTCGGCCGGAACCTTCATTACCTCGCTGTTCATCTGGGGCGGATTTGATTCTTCCAGCGCCGGGTTCCAGTTCGTCGAGAGC
>JAHELM010000359.1 GCA_024644185.1 Rhodospirillales bacterium
CCAGCGCCACGCGGGCCAGGTCGATGCCGTCGGCCGGGCCTTCGCCGACGCGGCGCAGCACGGATTCGGCGGCGGGCCGCGCCATCGCTGTCAGCCCCCGCCGCCCGAGGCCGGGGCCGGGGCGGGTTCGACATCCTTGATCCGGACATAGGGCACGACGCGCCGCACGTAGTCGATGCCGCGCGCATGGGCGATCACGCGGTCCAGTTCCTGCTGGTTCTGGGCGACACCCATCAGATAGATCGTCCGGTTCACCGTCTCGATCGTATAGTTGATGCTGCGAATTTCGCCGTCGCCGGCGATGCGGCCGCGCAGCTGGACGCTGATGAAGGAGTCCGTGGCGGCATCGGACAGCGTGCTCTTGTCGCTGATCTCGATCTCGTTGATCACCTCTCTCACGCCCTCGGCCTGCCAGGCGATACGCGCCGCATCGACGCGGTTCTGTGGCTCCGGCACCAGGCCGGTCAGCAGCACCCGGCCCTCGACCACCCCGACGCCGACGCGCTGGAAAAGCGTGGTATTGAATTCGAAGAGCTGCCGGTCGATGGCGGCCTGGATCAGGCTGTCGTCGACCGCCGCGTCGACCCCCCGTTCCTGGGCGACAGCGGTTGCGCCAACGGCGGCGCCGCCGACCAGCACCGGCACGCAGCCGGTCATGGCGGCGGTCAGGATGGCCGCCGTCGCCATGGCGAGAACTCGCGGCACGAACCGGGTCATGGGTTTCCTTTCGCTGTGTCCGGATCGCCTCATCGCGCGACCCGGTCGGATGAATTTAGCCATTGCGGGTCGACCCGCCAAGCATCGACCACATGCCTGGGAATGCGCCAGGGCGCAACCAGCATGGCGTCGAAACGGATCTGCGCCCCGGCCAGATCCGGGCGCCCGGCGATCAGCCAGCCGGCGGCACGGATCAACCGCCGCTGCTGACGCGCGGTCAAGGCATCCGCCGCCGTGGTCAGATCGGCCCGCGCCTTGACCTCGATGATCGCCAGCACGCCGCCGCGCCGGGCCAGGATGTCGATCTCGCCAACCGGGCTGCGCAGGCGTTGCGCCAGAATTCTGTATCCGCGCAGGCGAAGATGCACGGCGCAGGCCAGTTCCGCCCAGCGCCCGCGGCGCCAGGCCTGTTGGCGCGCCTCGGTCATCCGCCCGCCCCGCCGCGCGCCTTCGCCAGTTCCAGGGCGCGCGCATAGATCTCCCGCCTCGGCCGGCCGCTGGCGCCGCTGACGGCGGCGGCGGCATCGCGCATGCTCATCGTCGCCAGCGCCTCGTCGAGCATCGCGTCGATGTCCTTCGGCTCGGCATCGACCTCGCCGGGCGGCCCGACGACGACCACCGCCTCGCCCTTGGGCGGACCGGCCTCGGCATAGTGGCGGGCCAGGACGTCCAGCGGCGCGCGGCGCATTTCCTCGTACAGCTTGGTCAGTTCCCGCCCGACCGCGGCGTCGCGGCTGCCGAGAACCGCCGCCATGTCGGCCAGCGACTCGGCGAGACGCCGCGTCGACTCGAAGAACACCAGCGTTGCCGGTATCCCCCGCAACTCTTCCAGAATCCGCCGGCGCCCGGCCTCGCGCGGCGGCAGGAATCCGGCGAACAGGAAGCGGTCGCTGGGAAGCCCGGACGTGACCAGCGCCGCCAGGGTCGCCGACGCGCCGGGAAGCGCGTGCACCGGAATCCCGGCTTCCGCGACTTCGCGCACCAGCTTGTAGCCCGGATCTGAGATCAACGGCGTGCCGGCATCGCTGACCAGCGCAACCGCGGCGCCGGCGCGCAGGCGGGCCAGCAGCTTTGGCCGCATCGTCGCCGCATTGTGCTCGTGATAGGGGACGATCGAGGCGGCCTCGATATCGTAGGCGCGGAGCAGCTTGGCGGTGACCCGGGTATCCTCGCAGGCGAGGATATCCGCCCCGGTCAGGGTATCCAGCGCGCGCAGGGTCATATCCCGGATGTTGCCGATAGGCGTTGCAACAATGTACAGTCCGGGCGAGAGTTTACTTTCGCCGGGCGGACCGTTAGGCTGCCAGCGAGATTTTTCCTTGGCAATCAAGCGGTCGGAGCGTTCCGCCCATGCATTCTGGTCTTCGTCGTTACGCTTCGGCCCCATTGTATCTGGTCGCAGTCCTTGGCCTGTTTCTCGTGTCCGCGTGTTCCTCGGATACTGTAGGGGGGCCGCGGACCCTGAGTAAAGGGGGGGCGACCGGCCGGTCATGGCCGGCCGCGCCATCGCTGCCGCCGCTGGCTGACCTGGAACTCGAGGTCACCCCGGCGGGACGGGCGCAGATCCCGACCAGCGCCACCGCAATGACGGAAGGCGTCCCCGTCGCCATCCTGCTGCCCCTGAGCGGGCCGCGCGGCGCCCTCGGCAAGGCCATGCTGGATGCCGCGCAGCTGGCGGTGTTCGAAGTGGCCGGCAAGAACTTCATCCTGCTGCCCTACGACACCAAGGGCACGCCAGAAGGCGCCGAGGAGGCGGCCGCGCGCGCGCTGGGCCGCGGGGCGAAGCTGATTCTCGGGCCGCTGCTGGCCGACGAGGTGACCAAGGTCGCCGGGCAGGCGCGGATTTCCGAAGTCGGCGTGATTTCCTTCTCCAATTCCCGGAATGTCGTCGGCAACGGCGCCTATGCCCTGGGCTTCGCGCCGGATCAGCAGGTCGAGGCGATCGTCGACTATGCCGTTTCCCAGGGACTCAGCAGCTTCGGCGTGCTGGCGCCGTCCAACGGCTATGGCGAGACGGTGGTCGAGGCGCTGTACGCCGCGAGCAAGCAGCGCGGCGCCGTGGTGACCCGCGTCGGCTACTACGATCCGGCGGCAACGGATTTCAGCGAGCAGGCCCGTGCCTTGACCGATTACGACCAGCGGCGCGAGGCGCTGATGCGCCAGATGGCCGAACTGGAGGGCAAGACCGACGACATTTCGAAGCAGTCGCTGGAGCGGCTGCAGGTGCTCGACACCGTCGGCGACCCGCCGTTCGACGCGGTGCTGCTGCCGGATGCGGGACAGAATTTGCGAACGCTGTCCTCGTTGCTGTCCTTCTATGACGTCGATCAGCCCAATGTGCGGATCCTGGGCTTGCGGGCCTGGGACGAAACGCCGGAAATCGCCGCCGAACAGTCGATCCAGGGCGCCTGGTTCTCGGCCCCGCCGCTCAGCGAACGCAAGAAGTTCGAAGACCGGTTCCGCGCCGCCTACAACTACGTGCCGCCCCGGCTGGCCTCGCTGGCCTACGATGCGACGGCGCTGGCCGCGGTTCTGGCGCAATCGCCCGAGGCCACCGACTTCTCCGCGGCGGCGTTGACCGACCCCAACGGCTTCCGCGGCGTCGACGGCATCTTCCGCCTGCTGCCCGACGGCACGGTCGAACGCGCCTACGCCATCCAGGAAGTCACCGCCGACGGCTTCAACGTCATCAAGCCGGGGGTCGACAGCTTCCAGCCGCCGATCAACTGAAAACCGGCTGACCACCGCCAAAGGGTGAGGCTTGAGGATATATCCAAAACTCCCCCTCATGCCGAGGAGGCCGCCCCGGCGGCCGTCTCGAGGCACGCACCCAAGCTCCCCGGCCACGCCCCGCCCTTCGAGACGGCGCGCCGCGCCTCCTCAGGGTGAGGCTTG
>JAHELM010000018.1 GCA_024644185.1 Rhodospirillales bacterium
GGACGACCCGCCGGCATGAAAGCCGACCCGCGCCTTGACGCCGACGACGATGTCGGGGTGTTCGCGGGCCACGCGCAGGCATTCGCGCGCGTTCAGCAGCCGCAGATCGGCGCATTCGCCAACCATCACGGCGGGGCTGAAGGCATAGATGCCGGGGAAGGAGACGTTGATATAGGCCAGGATGCGCGGCGCCGAACGCTCGATCACATGCTTGCGGAAACCGTGCATGTTGCCGGCGCCGGCGCTGCCCGCGTCGACAAAGGTGGTGGTGCCGCTGCGCCGGGCGATCGTCTCGGCATCGACGCTCAGCGACGTGCCGCCCCAGTAGACATGGGTGTGCAGGTCGATCAGGCCGGGGGTGACGATGCGGCCCGACACGTCGCGCACCTCGCGCGCGCCGGCCGGATCGATGCCGGCCGCCACCGCCGCCACCTTGCCGGCTTCGAAGGCCACGTCGCGCACCGCGTCGACACCCTGCGCCGGGTCGACGACACGGCCCCCCTTGAGCAGCAGATCGTACATGGAAACGGCGGCCTCCGCGGCGTGTGTGGAAACAGGAACGCGCCCGGCAGCCGGGCGCATCGGCGATTCTTAGCCCGCCGGGCCGGGGGCCGCCAATGCTTAACGAACATGACCTCATATCATATTCGCATTCGCCCCGCCCCGCCCGCCCCGGTATACTGCCGGGCATCATCCGCGCATCCGCGATCTTTCCCAACCCTGTGCGCCACGGAGCCATTTCACCATGAAGAATATCGTCGTTACCGGAGGCAGCGGCAAGGCCGGCCGCGCCGTCTGCCGCGATCTGGTCGAGCACGGCTACAACGTCCTGAACGTCGACGTGCAGCCCTCGCCCGATCCCTGCTGCCCGTTCTACAAGGTCGACCTCAACGATCTGGGCCAGACCCTGGACGCCATGCGCACGACCGGCGGCAAGGACCATCCGTTCCGCAAGTTCAGCGTGGCCGACGCGGTGGTGCATTTCGCCGCCATCCCGGCGCCCGACCTGTGCCCCGAGGACCTGACCTTCCGCAACAACATCGTCAGCACCTACAACGTGTTCGACGCGGCGATCCGGTCGGGCATCAAGCGCATCGTCTGGGCCTCCAGCGAGACGACGCTGGGCCTGCCCTTCAGCCCGGACAACCCGCCGGCCTACGCGCCGGTGGACGAAAACCACCCGATGCGGCCGGAGAGCGCCTATTCGCTGTCGAAGGATCTGGGCGAGGAAATGGCCCGGCAGATGCAGCGCTGGAACCCGGACACCACCTTCATCGGGCTGCGCCTGTCGAACGTGATGGCAATCGACGACTACAAGCGCTTCGCCTCGTGGCAGGACACCCCGCGCTTCCGCGAATGGAACCTGTGGGGCTATATCGACGCGCGCGACTGCGCCCAGGCGGTGCGCAAGGCGCTGCACGTCGATTTCGTCGGCGCCGACCACTTCATCATCGCCAATGCCGACACGGTAATGAAGCGGTCCAGCGAGGCGCTGATGAAGGACGTGTTCCCCAAGGTGAAAGTCACCCGGAAGCTGGGCGAACACGAAACCCTGCTGTCCATCGACAAGGCCCGCAAGGTGCTGGGCTTCGAGCCGGAATATTCCTGGCGCAAGCAGAAGTAGCCCGGCATCGCGCCGGGGTGCGGAACGAGGGGCGCGGCCGAAAGGATCGCGCCCCTTTTTCACGGCCGATGGCGCCCCCCGCAGGGAACAGCACGCGAGCCGCCGCGCAGAGCGCCCCGGCTACACGGCGCCGGCGCCCGGTGTTCCGCAACGGCGCGCCCGCCCCGCCGACCCTCGCCCCGGGCAGTTATGCCGGTTTCCTCATGCGGCCATGCGTTCTTTCTATTATCCCCGCGCCCGGCGGCGACGCATAATCGGCCCCACGAGCGTACAGAAATGCGCTGCGCCGAGCGTGAGACGGCGTGGCTGTCCGCGCGAAAACACATCAGGAGGCTACTGACCCATGACGTACCAGTTCAAACGTGCCACGGTGGCGGCGGTTGCCGCGCTTGGCATGCTTGGCTTCGCCGCCGCGGCGAGCGCCAAGACCGAAGTCCGCTTCGTCGTCGCCGAATACAGCTCGTATTCGGGCAAGCACTACGAAGAGGTTGCGGCCGCATTCGAGAAGCAGAACCCGGACATCGACGTAAAGGTCGAGGTCGTGCCCTGGAACACGCTGCTGCAGCGCCTGACCACCGACATCGCCGGCGGCACCGCGCCCGATATCTCGATCATCGGCACCCGCTGGCTGCTGGATTTCGCCGCCCAGGGCGTGGCCGAGCCGATCGACGGCTATCTGACCCCCGAATTCAAGGGCACCTTCATCGACACCTTCATGACCCCCTCGGTCATCGACGGCAAGACCATGGGCCTTCCGGTCGCGGCCTCGGCCCGCGCGATGATGGTCAACCTCGACCTGTTCGAGAAGGCCGGCGCCAAGGTTCCGACCAACTGGGACGAGCTGTACGCCGCCGCCCAGAAGATTTCCAAGCTGAAGGACACCTTCGGGTTCGGCCTGCAGGGCAAGGAAATCGAGACCGACGCCTATTTCTACTACGCGCTGTGGACCCATGGCGGCGACATCTTCGGCAAGGATGGCAAGAGCGGCCTGAACAGCCCGGAAGCGCTGGAAGCGGCCACCCTCTACAAGAAGATGATCGACGAGGGGCTGACCCAGCCGTCGCCGACCAACTATAACCGCGAAGACGTCTTCAACCTGTTCAAGCAGGGCAAGGTGGGCATGGTCTTCACCTTCCCGATGCTGATCCCGCAGGTGAAGGCCGAGGCGCCGAACCTGAAGTACCAGGTTCTGCCGTTCCCGGCCAAGCGCGCCAAGGCCACCTATGGCGTGACCGACACGCTGATGATGTTCTCGACCTCGAAGGTCAAGAAGGAAGCGTGGAAGTTCATCGAGTTCGCGTTCAAGGACGAATGGCGGACCCAGTTCGATCACGGCGAGGGCTTCCTGCCGGTGACCAAGAACGTGGCCGCCGAGGACTTCTACAAGACCGACCCGGATATCTCGGCCTTTGCCGCGGGCCTGCCCTACGCCAAGTTCGCGCCGACGGTCGAGAACTGGGAAGAGATCGCCGACACGACGGTCCAGGCCCTGCAGAAGATCTATCTCGGCCAGCAGGCGCCGAAGGCCGCGCTTGACGAGGCCGCCGCCAAGATCGACAAGATCCGCGGCAAGTAATACCAACTGCCCAACTGCCCACGCGGGGAAGGGGCGTCTGTCCGACACCCTTCCCCGTTTTCTTTTTGCACATTAGACTCACGCACCGCCGATACGCAGCGCGCCACCAGGACCGATCGAGATGCGAGCACTGCTCAAATCGCCTGCCCTATGGATGATACTTCCAAGCTTCGCGCTGACGATGTTCGTGATCGGCTATCCGATCCTGGATCTGGCCTGGACCTCGTTGCAGGAAGTCAGCCGCTTCGGCAAGCTTCTGGGTTTCGCCGGAACGATGAATTACGGCGAACTGGTCGGCGACCAGCTGTTCATCGATTCCCTGGTGCGCACGGGGATCTGGACGGCCTGCGTGGTGACCGGCGCGATCGTGATTTCCCTGCCGGTCGCGCTGATCCTGAACGAGGATTTCATCGGCCGCGGCGTGGCGCGCATCATCATCATGCTGCCGTGGTCGATTTCGCTGACGATGACGGCCGTGGTCTGGCGCTGGGCGCTGAACGGCCGCGCCGGATTGTTCAACGCCACCTTCATGAACCTGGGCTGGATGCAGGAACCGGTGGAATGGCTGGCGACCGCGCAGCTTGGCTTCACCGTCGAGATCATGGTCGGGATCCTGGTGTCCATCCCCTTCACCACGACAATCTTCCTGGGCGGGCTGTCGTCGATGCCGCAGGACGTGTACGAGGCCGCCTATGTCGACGGCGCCAGCCGCTGGCAGCAGTTCCGCCACATCACCCTGCCGCTGCTCAAGCCGTTCATGAACATCGCCATCGTGCTGAACGTGATCTACGTGTTCAATTCCTTCCCCATCATCTGGGTGATGACCGAGGGCGGGCCGGCCAACGGCACCGACATCCTGGTCACCTATCTCTACAAGCTGGCCTTCCGCTTCGGCCAGCTCGGCAAGGCTTCGGCGATTTCGCTGGCCATGTTCTTCATCCTGTTCGCCTTCACGCTGCTCTATGTGTGGCTGGTGATGCGCGGCGAGGGCGAGACCGGGGCCGACAGCGACGAGCCGGCGCCGGAAGAAGAAGGGGCGCCCGCATGAAACTGAGCATGAGCCCGCGCGTCAAGCGCAGCATCCTCTGCTGGCTGCTGCTGCTGCCCCTGGTGGTGGTGATCCTGTTTCCCTTCGGCGTGATGTTCGTGACCGCGCTGCGCCCGCGCGACGAGTTGTTCGTATTCCCGCCGACCTGGGCCTTCAGCCGCTTCGTGTGGACGAACATTACCGAGATGTGGGAGAAGGTGAATTTCGGCACCGCCCTGCTGAACAGCATCTATGTCAGCGTCTCGTCGACGCTGCTGGCCCTGCTGTTCGGCATTCCCGCGGCCTATGCGCTGTCGCGCTTCCGCTTCCCCGGCAAGGGGCTGTACCGCCAGTTCCTGCTGGTGACGCAGATGATGTCGCCGATCGTGCTCGTGCTGGGCCTGTTCCGGCTGATGGTGGTGTTCGGGCTGGTCAACAGCCCCAATTCCCTGGTCTTCACCTATGCGGCGTTCAACCTGGCCTTCACCATCTGGATGTTGCAGAGCTATTTCAACACCATCCCGCACGAGCTGGAGGAAGCCGCCTGGATCGACGGGGCCAGCGCTTTCGTCAGCATTACCCGCATCTTCCTGCCGCTGGCGGTGCCGGCGATGGTGGTGACGGCGATCTTCACCTTCATCAACAGCTGGAACGAATTCGTCCTGGCCCTGACCATGCTGCGCGAATCCGACAGCTATACCCTGCCGGTGATGGTGTTCGCGCAGGTCGCCGGGCGCTATCAGATCGAATGGCACCACGTGATGGCGGCGACGCTGATGGCGACCGTGCCGGTGGCCGTCGTGTTTTCGTGGCTGCAACGATATCTGATCCGCGGCATGGCCCTGGGCGCGGTGAAATGACGGCCGGGGCCCCGGGTCCGGTGAACAGACGGCCGCGCACGGCGCGGGCAACGCAATACAAGCATACGGGATTCCGACATGGCATCGGTTGATATTCAGGGTGTGACCAAGGATTACGGCGCGGTGAAGGTGATTCGCGGCGTCGACATCAGCATCGCCGACGAGGAATTCGTCGTGCTGGTCGGGCCGTCGGGCTGCGGCAAATCCACCCTGCTGCGCATGATCGCCGGCCTGGAGACGATCAGCGGCGGCGAGATCCGCATCGGCGGCCGGATCATCAACGATATCCCGGCGAAATCGCGCGACACGGCGATGGTGTTCCAGAGCTACGCGCTGTATCCGCACATGTCGGTGTTCGACAACATGGCGTTCAGCCTGAAGCTGCGGAAGATGCCGAAGGCCGAAATCGAGGCCAAGGTGCACGCCGCCGCCGGCATCCTGAACCTGATGGATTATCTGGGCCGGTCGCCGCGGCAGTTGTCCGGCGGCCAGCGCCAGCGCGTGGCCATGGGCCGCGCCCTGGTGCGGGCGCCGCAGGTGTTCCTGTTCGACGAGCCGCTGTCGAATCTCGACGCCAAGCTGCGAGTGCAGATGCGCACCGAGATCAAGGCCCTGCACCAGCGCCTGCGCACCACCATCGTCTATGTCACCCATGACCAGATCGAGGCGATGACGCTGGCCGACCGCATCGTCGTCATGCATGACGGCATCGTCGAGCAGATCGGCGCCCCGCTCGATCTCTACGACAATCCGGCGAACATGTTCGTGGCCGGTTTCATCGGCTCTCCGGCGATGAACTTCGTCCCCGGAACGCTGCGCCGCGAGGCCGGCAAGGTCTGGCTGGATGCCGCCGGGAATACCCGGATTCCGCTGCCCGCCCGCGTCGGCGGCGAGAACGGACGGAAGGTGGCGCTCGGGCTGCGGCCGGAACACTTCACCCTGGGCGGCGGCGACGACAGCGTCGAGGCGACGGTCGAGGTGGTCGAGCCGACGGGGGCGCAGATCGAAGTCTTCGCCACGCTGGCCGGCCAGCAGATCTGCACCGTCTTCAACGAGCGCCATCCGTTCCGCCCCGGCGAGCGCATCCGCATGCGGCCCAGCGCCGACAAGCTGCACCTGTTCGACGCCGAAACCCGCGCCCGCATCCTGCCCGGCGCGCATTGACGGGGCCATTGCCCAGCCCTTAACTTGACGCGCGGCGGACAAGAAGGGCAGCGGCATGACAGAATTCTATTTCCTGGGCGTCGACGGCGGCGCCTCGACCTGCCGGGCCCGCATCGCCGAGCCTTCGGGGCGAATGCTGGGCGAAGGCCTGGCCGGGCCGGCCAATACGCGGCTTGGTATCGACCGGGTATTCGGCGAAATTCTGGCGGCGACACGGCAGGCGCTGGACAAGGCGGGGCTCGGCGATCTGCCGCTGAACCGGCTGCATGCGGGTCTCGGCCTGGCCGGGCTGGCGCTGGAAGCCGACACCCGGGCGCTGCTGGCGCATCCGCATCCCTTTGCCAGCGTCACAGTCAACACCGACGCCTATACCGCCTGCCTGGGCGCCCATGCCGGCGGCGAGGGCGGGATCTTCATTTTCGGCACCGGAAGCTGCGGCTGCGCCATTATCGGCGGCCGCGCGATCACGGTCGGCGGCTGGGGCTTCCAGGTCTCGGACCATGGCAGCGGCGCGCATGTCGGACGCGACGCGGTGCGCATCGCCCTGCTGGCCCATGAGGGCGTGGTCCCGCCCACGGATTTCAGCCGCGCCGTGATGCACCGCTTCGACGGTTCGCCGGAAAAGGCGGTGCTCTGGGCCGCCGAGGCCAAGGCCGCCGATTACGGCACCTTCGCGCCGCTGGCGGTGACCCATGCCGCCGCCGGCGACACCCTGGCCGCGGCCATCCTGCGTGCCACCGCCGACGATGCCGCCCTGTTGCTGCGGCGGCTGCACGGCAAGGGCGCCGCCCGCATCGCGCTGGTCGGCGGGTTTTCCGGCGAGCTGGCGCCCTGGTTGCCGGACGATGTGCGGCGCTTTCTGGTGCCGGCGCGCGGCGATGCGCTGGACGGCGCCATCCACATGGCGCGGGCCGCGCTGAGGGAGCGTGGCGCATGAGCCGCGCCGCGCCGCGGACGATTCTGGAAAATGCACGGGTGTTCGATGGCGCCCGCATCCTGTCCGGCGCCTCGGTGGCGCTGGAGGGTGGCCGAATCGCCGCCATGGGCGCCGGGCTGGCCGTGCGGCCCGGCGATCTTGCGGTCGATCTGGGCGGCCGGCTGCTGGCGCCCGGCTTCGTCGACGTGCAGGTGAATGGCGGCGGCGGGGTGCTGTTCAATTCGCGCCCCGATGTGGCCGGCATCCGCGCCATCGCGGCGGCGCATCGCCGGTTCGGCACCACGGCGCTGCTGCCGACCCTGATCAGCGACGCGTGGCCGGCGATGGAACGCGCCGTCGCCGCCGTGCGCGCGGCCATCGCCGAGGGCGTGCCGGGCGTGCGCGGCATCCATGTCGAAGGCCCGTACCTCAATCCCGACCGGCGCGGCGTGCATCCGGCCGGGGCGCTGCGCGGTCCCGATGCCGGCGCGCTGGCCCTGCTGTCGGGCGCCGGGCTGGGCCGGGTTGTCGTCACCGTGGCGCCGGAACGGGTGAGCGCCGATTTCATTCGCGCCCTGGCGGGGGCCGGCGTGCGGGTCTGCGCCGGCCATACGGCGGCCGATTTTGAGACCGTCGCCGCGGCGCTGGCGGCGGGGATCAGCGGCTTCACCCATCTGTTCAACGCCATGCCGCCGATCGCCGGCCGCGCCCCCGGGCCGGTTGGCGCGGCGCTGCTGGACGAGGCAAGCTGGTGCGGCGTCATCGCCGACGGCCACCATCTGCATGCCGCCTGCCTGCGGCTGGCCATCCGGGCCAAGCCGCCGGGCAAGGTGATGCTGGTGACCGACGCCATGCCGACGGTCGGCGCCGGGACGCGGACCTTCGAGTTGATGGGCGAGACGGTGCGCGCCGAGGGCGGGCGGCTGACGACGGCCGACGGCACGCTGGCGGGATCGGATCTCGACATGGCCGGCGCGGTGCGCAACGCCATGCGCGACGGCGGCGTGGCGCTGGAGGAGGCGCTGCGCATGGCCTCGCTCTACCCGGCCGCCTTCCTGGGGCTGGACGACCGGATCGGCCGCATCGCCCCCGGCTTCGACGCCGACCTGGTGCTGCTGGACGAGGCCCTGCGCGCGACCGCCACCTGGATCGGCGGCGTGGCCGAGGGACTCTAGGTAAATTTCGAAGGGCGAGCAGCTTTGTCCGGGCACACGGACTCGCCGGAAGCGGTTCCGCGTGCCCGGATGCTGCTTCTAGAGCCTGATCCCCACATTCTTGGTCTGCACGTAGCCGAGCAGGGCTTCCTGGCCCTTTTCGCGGCCATAGCCGGAACGCTTGGTGCCGCCGAACGGGGTCTCGACACCGCCGGCCCACCATTCGTTGACATAGATCTGGCCGGCAACCAGGCGATCGGCGGTCCAGTGCGCCAGCTTCAGGTCCCGCGTATAGACGCCGGCGGCCAGCCCGTATTCGGTGCCATTGGCAATCGCCACCGCCTCTTCCGGCGTGTCGAAGGGGGTGACCACCACGACCGGGCCGAAGAATTCCTCGTGGAAGATGCGCATGTCGGGGCGCACATCGGCAAAGATCGTCGGCTGCATGAAATGCCCCTTCAGGCCCGGCACCCGGCCGCCGCCGGTGACCAGGCGCGCGCCCTCGGCGACGCCCACCTTGCACAGGGCCTCGACCTTGGCGAGCTGGCGGGCGGAAATCAGCGGGCCCATGTCGCAGCCGTCGATGCCGGGGCCGACCTTGCGGGACTCGGCCTCGACCTTCAGCCGGGCGATCAGATCCTCGCAGAGCGAGCGATGCACGATCAGCCGCGAGCCGGCCGAGCAGATCTGTCCGGCATGGTGGAAGATGCCGCGCGCCGCGCTCCTGGCCGTGCGCTCCAGATCGGCATCGGCATGGACGATGCCGCCCGACTTGCCGCCCAGTTCCATGACGCAGGGGATGACGCGTTCCGCCGCCGCGCGCAGCACGCTCTGCCCGGTGGCGACCGAGCCGGTGAAGACGATGTGGTCGATGTCGCGATGCGAAGCCAGCGCCGCGCCGGCATCGTGGCCGTAGCCGCAGACGATGTTGACCGCGCCCCTGGGCACGCCGGCCCGGGCGCAGGCCTCGGCGAACAGGAACAGGCTGAGAGGCGAATCCTCGGGCGATTTCAGCACCACCGTGTTGCCGGTGACCAGGGCGCAGGCGACCGAGCGCGCGCCCACCGGCAGCGGCCCGTTCCACGGCACGATCTGCGCCGACACGCCGAAGGGCGCGTGGACGGTATAGTCGATGAAGCCCTCGCCCAGCGGAATCTGCCGGCCTTCCAGCTTGTCGGCCATGCCGCCGTAATACTGCAGATAGCGCTGGGTCAGCGCCACCTCGTTGCGGCCGGCGGCCAGCGTCTTGCCGTTGTCCAGGCATTCGACGGCGGCGATCTCCTCGACCAGATCGCCGAGATGGCGGGCCACCGCGAACATGAGATCGCCGCGCGCGGCCGGGCGCATTTCCCACAGGGTGCGGCTTTCGAAGGCGCGGCGCGCGGCGGCCACGGCACGGTCGATATCGGCCGGCATCGCGCGGGCAACCTCGGCGATCGGTTCGGCGGTCGCCGGGTTCTCCACCGCGATGCGCTCGCCCGACGCGCCGTCGACGAATTCGCCGTCGATGAAATTGCGCCAGTAGTCCTTGATCCTGATCGTCATCGCGACCCCCGCGGTTGATGGCGCGCGCAACAGGGCGCGGCCGTCCTGATGGCCGATGATTACGGCCTTCGCCCGGCCAAGGCGAATGCTATTTGAGGATAGGATAATACCGATATTGCATGCGGGTTATGGACATCGCGGGATTTGTGGTGTCTTTTTCCCCGGCGTGGCGCCGGCAACCGCGCGAACGGGACGGGCGGTCATGGAAATCAAGTGGCTCGAGGACTTTCTCTGTCTGGTCGACACGCGGAATTTTTCGCGGTCGGCGGAGATCCGCGCCACCACGCAGCCGGCCTTCAGCCGCCGCATCAAGGGGCTGGAGGAATGGGTCGGCACGACGCTGTTCGACCGCGGCACGCAGCCGATCTCGCTGACCCCCGGCGGCGAGAAGTTCCGCCCGATCGCCGAGGAAGTGCTGCGCCGCCTGTATCAGGGGCGCGAGGATATCCGCCTGACCGGCAAGACCGCCGCCAGCACCATCAGCTTTGCCGCCACGCACAGCCTGTCGCTGACCTTCTTCCCAAGCTGGATCCGCGGCATCGAGGATCGCACCGGCGTCCTGCGCACGCGGCTCGATTCCAACCAGGTGGCGATCTGCGTGCAGTCGCTGCTGCGCGGCGAGTGCCATTTCATGCTGTGCCACACCCATCCCAGCGTCGACGTGCACCTGCCGGAAAGCCATTTCGATTCGATCCGGGTGGGCGAGGACCGGCTGCTGCCCCTGTCGGCGCCCCTGTCCGGCGGCGCCCCGTCGCAGCCCCTGCCCGGCAGCCGGACAAGGCCGGTGCAGTTCCTGGCCTATGCCGAGACCTCGGCGATCGGCCGCGCCGTCGAACACCTGATGGCGCACCGGTCGAAGCCGCCGGTGCTCAACCGCGTCTTCGTCTCGCATCTGGCCGGCGTGCTGAAGACCATGGCGCGCGAGGGCCGCGGCATGGCATGGCTGCCCGAAAGCCAGGTGCGCGACGAACTTGCAGCGGGCACGCTGGTCATGTCGGGCGACGAATCCTGGACCATCCCGGTCGAGATTCGCCTGTTCCGCTCGCGCGATCCGCTGCCGGCGGCAGCCGAGGATTTCTGGACCTCGCTGGCGAAGGCCGGCGGCGGCTGATCCGGTGGCCGGCCGGGCGGCCGAAAGGCCAAAAGTAATATCGTATGACCAATAGAGCCGATCCCGGAAGCCGAGTGTCAGGAGCAAGGGATTGGCCCGTGCCGGACGGCGGAGCATGACGCGGATCATGGCGCGGCGGACGCAGGCGGCAACGGCCCTGGCATGACGCTGGACGTCGCGGGCGATGCGCCGGTTGCCCCGCCGCGTCACCCCGGAGCCGACCACGCGCGCAAGCCGTGCCCTGACACCGGGAACGGCGGGAACGGCGGGTGAGAGTCTGGAGTCAAGTATTGTGTCCCCCGAGTTCCTGAACTGCCCCATTTTGCCGGGGGTTCACTCCACACTTTCCCCGGAATTTTCCCGCTTGCTCGCGAAAACTCTGATTCTCACCACAACATGGCGCCCGATAGCGGCACCGATCACCAAACTTCCAGGAACTATCACATATGAGGCAAATGCATTACCAAGTTGTGAAAATGGTGGCAGATAGACCTCCCCAACGTCAGTAAATGGACGAGCTACGATCAACCAAAACACTGTGTCTAAACACCATACCATAACCGCTAAACCGACCGTATCTTTCCAAAATATAGCCGACAGGATAAGTCCGCTAAAAACATAAAAAATTATGTCTGGTATATCTATTACTATTAGTGGCGATATTGTTCCTATAAAATAGAAATATTCTCGAATATTAAGGTTTATAAACAACACAGTTCCGAAACTTCGAACAACTACGACAACAAAAAACCAAAAGGCCATCCCCTTCAGAAGGAAAATGACTAATCGCCATGTGCTAATTTCCTTAATCATCGAAAATTCAACTGAGCAACCCAATCCGCGCAGGCTAGATCGGCCAGACCTTCGGAACCAGCTAAAGAGATATGGGAACACTATATTTATCTCCTTTCTTCCGCTGCGAGCGCCCTGTAGGCCTCGTAATCCTCGTCGGAAAAAAACCGTCTGGCGCCGGTTGCCCCGCTGCGTCACATGATGCGGCAGCCCCGGCGCCACAACCCGTGCAAGCCTTGCCATCGCAACAACCCCGGCGGGAACCCAGGGCAGGAGTCAAGAGATAAGTATCGTGTCCCCCGAACTACCATAATTGTGATTCACCATCTTATAATATATATAAATATAGAAATTAATACTGGTGTTGTATATGCAATACTTATTAAAAACGTTAATCTAAATAATAAATAAAATATTTTGTTTGACGAAAAATAAGATTTTATAAAAAATAATATCGCCAGCGATGAACATGCAAATGAAAACATTCCAAAATATCCAACCCCACTTCCTATTAATGTTTGTTCATCAAAAACTCCAAAAATATTAATTGTATTATATATATAATAAGAAGCTATAAAAATACACCCCCAAGATATAATTAAAAATATAAATGACAATATAAAAACAATTGCCTTATATGTCTTCTCTACAATGTTCATTGTGTCCACCGAACTCCGCATCCCCAGAACTCTGCAGCGCACTCAAAACTGATCATTTTGATATTTCTGGCAATAATCGACAGCCCATTGAGGAGTCATGTGTTCTCCGGCCTCCAGTAATTTCTTGAATTTTATTACATCGGTTTTTTTCTTCGATATAATGTAGACAAAACCGTCTTGCAGGCCGAGATAATTGCCGGCATGAGCCCCCAACGACGCGATATAGCCGTGCCCTTCGAACATCAAGCAAAACAAAGAAACGTAGGCCAACGCCAATCTGGTCGAATCCAATTCTCCTTTAAAACAAAAGGCCGCACACTTGTTGATGTGAACGAGTTCGTGGCGGGGAATCGCCACGGAAAACGCAATCAACTGGTCGGCTGAAAACCTAGAAGAATGATCAAATTGCACGATATATCGCGTCGATTCGGGAAGCCAATCAATTAATTTTTGCGCAAATAATAATAACTGCGCCGGATTACCCTTTGTTGGTATCCTTATACAATCCCAATTCTTTCTATCTCGATCGATTTTATTCCGATAAACGATGTTGGCCCATTGCCCTATGGAGTATCCTGCTTCGTCTAGGAGGGCGCTGGCTTCTTCGCGTCCGAGAACGCGCACATCGGGCAGGGGCGGCTGGATCATTCTCTTTTTCCTTCCGAATCCGCGAGGACAAGATCTGGGGACACTATACTTATCTCCCCTCTTCCGCCGCGGTTTCCCGGGGTTTGGGGCCGGGCGGGGCGCGTTTCAGATTTCGGCCGAGGCGGGTTTCCAGTTGCTCCAGGAAGGCCTCGGAGCCCAGCGGCCGGCCGGTGCGTTCGTGTTTGCGGATCGCCTCCAGCGCCGCCGCCTCCAACCCGCCGGCCAGCAGCGTCCGCCAGTCCGGCGCGATCTCCAGCAGCGGCGCCACCGATACCAGGCCGTCGTCGCGCCCCGCCAGATGCGCCGCCGCGCTCGACCAGGGCCAGTCCCCGGGCCGCGCGCACAGCCCCGCGCGCACCGGGTTCAGCTCCACATAGCGCGCCGCCGCCATGAGATACGCCTCGTCCAGCACGAAACTCGCAAACCGCCCCTGCCACAGATAGCCGCGCCAGCCCTCGCGGAAATTGATCCGCCGGGTGTAGCGCCGGTGCGCCTCGCCCAGGGCCGCCCGCAGCCCGTCCTCGTCCGCCGGGACCAGGATC
>JAHELM010000360.1 GCA_024644185.1 Rhodospirillales bacterium
CAATTTCGACCTGCCGAACGAGCCGGAGAGCTATGTCCACCGCATCGGCCGCACCGCGCGCGCCGGGGCCAGCGGCATCGCCATTTCGTTCTGCGACCCGTCGGAGCGCAAGTACCTGCGTGACATCGAACGGCTGATCAAGCGCACGCTGGCGCCCGCCAACATGCCCGAACTGCCGAAGAACGCGCCGATGGACAGCGCCAGCGACCGCGAGCGCTCCGCTGGCGACCGTCGTCCCTGGCAGGGCAAGGCGAAGCCGAACCGGGGCGGTCCGGGCGGCGGCAACAACCGGCCGAACGGCGACAGGCCGCGCGAAGCCGGGGCTGGCAAGCCGGCGAAGGCGGGTTTCCGCCGCGGCCGCAACAACGGCAGCCGCGCTGCGTAAGCAACCGGCATAGCGACGCTAACCATACGGCGGCCCTCGCGAGGGGGCCGCCGTTTTCGTTTCAGCCGTGGCACGCGGCCCCTCTCGCGGGGACTGCCGTCTTCGTTTCAGCAGTCGACGTCTTCCCAGGGCGCCACCCCCGGGCGGCCCGCCGCGAAGAGCAATTTTCCGCGCGGGTCCGCCGCCGCGACCGAGGGCAGGGCGATGAGGGCGCTGGACAGCGTGCCGAAGCCGCCATCGGTGACGATGCACATGGCGCCGTATTCGTCCGTGTCGGTCTCGCGCGCGGCCAGCAGCGCCTGCCAGGCGGCCCAGTCGGCGGCATCGGGATCGGGCGGGGCGGCGGCGCGGAACCGCGGCAAATAGCGCGCGATGCGATGGCTTTCCGGACTGTTCAGGTCGTGTGCCGTCAGCAGCGACAGCCCGTCGGGAATGCGTTCCACGACAATGGCGCGGGCGTGTTCGCGCGAAGATAGCCACCAGGCGCCGGTATTGTCGGCCACCACCATGTTGAACGGCCGCCATGCGGCGGGGTCGAGATCGGCCAGCGCGACGGCGGCGGCGCCCGCATCGGCGTGATCCAGCGCGTCCAGCACCAGTTCGCCGCGGCTACGCTTGCCAGGCGCCGGGCCCAGCGAATTGACGCGGTTCAGGATCGCCGCCACCACGCCATGATCGTTGCGGGCCAGCCAGCTTCCACCCGATTCCAGGTCGATGCCGCCGACGATATCGGGGCGGTCGGGCCAGTGGCGGCCGGGGCCCTTCCACGGGCGGCCGGCCATCTCGTCGCGATTGGCGCCCAGGATCAACGGCCAGTCATGGCCGGGACGGCGCAGGATGGCGAGGGTGCACATGCGCCTCAATCCCTCCAGAAGCGCGACGTCATGACCACCAGCACTGTGAGGAATTCCAGCCGCCCCAGCAACATCCCGGCCGAAAGCAGCCATTTGGCGGAATCGGGCAGGGAGGCGAAATTGCCGGCCGGGCCGATGATCTTGCCGAGACCCGGGCCGACATTGGCCACCGCCGTCAGCGCGCCGCTGAGCGCCGTTACCGCGTCCAGCCCCAGCAGCGCCAGCGCCAGCGCCAGCGCCGCCACGGTGGCCACGAAGCCCAGCACCAGCACCAGCACCGAGCCGATCACGCCGTCCGGCAGCGGCCGCCCGTTATAGCTGCGCACGATCACGCGGCGCGGCTGCACGATGCCGATCAATTGTTCGCGGATTCCGATCAGCCCGACCTGCAAGCGCAATATCTTCAGCCCGCCCGCGGTCGATCCGGTACAGCCGCCCAGCACCGTCAGGAAAAAGAAGACCGTCACCGGAAATGTTCCCCAGGCGGTGTAGTCGGCGGTGGCGTAGCCGGTGGTGGTGACCACCGAGACGACGTTGAAGGCGGCCAGCGTCAGCGCGTCGAAGGGCGCCATGTCCTTCATGCCCCACAGCCAGACCGCGATGGCCAGGGAAGCCAGCGCCAGCAGATTCAGGAAGAACCGCACCTGGCTGTCGTGCCACACCGGGATGCGCTTGTGGCCCAGCATGCGCACGAACAACACGAAGGGCAGGCCGGCCGCGGTCATGAACACGGTGGCGATCCACGACATGGCGGCGCCGGGGAAATGCCCCATCGAGGCGTCCGAAGTGGAATAGCCGCCGGTGGACAGCGTGGTCATGGCGTGGGTCATTGCCTCGAACCCCGTCATCCCGGCCAGCCGGTAGGCCACCGCGCAGAGCATCGTCAGCCCCAGATAGACCCCGGCGATGCCGCCGATGATGGTGGCCGATCGCGGCATGATCTTTTCCGACCGGTCGGAGGATTCCATGCGGAACAGCTGCATCCCGCCGATCTGCAGGAAGGGCAGCAGCAACACCGCCATGGCGACGATGCCGATGCCGCCCAGCCATTGCAGCAGGGCGCGCCACAGCAGGATACCCGGCGGCATTCCGTCCAGCCCGACCAGCACGGTGGAGCCGGTGGTGGTGAGCCCCGATACCGTCTCGAATACCGAATCGGCGAGGTCGATATGCAGCCCCGACAACAGGAAGGGCAGCGCCCCGAACACCGACAGCACCAGCCAGCCGCCAACGGTCAGCAGAAAGCCCTGGCGGAGATCCAGACGCTGGTCGCCGCCCCAGGTTCCGAGACACAACAACACCCCGAAAAAGAACGTCGCCGCGCCCGACAGCGCAAACGCCCGCCAGTCGGGATTGCCCACCGCCGCATCGGCCAGCGCGGGCAAGCCCAGTGCCGCCGCCAGGGTGACCAGCAGCAGGCCCAGCACGAACAGAACCGGCCGCAGCCGCACCATCGATCTTGCCACCTTCGCGATACCGCCGCCTGATTGGGGCCGGGCGTCTGGATAGCATCTTTTTCCGGCCGCGCCAAACCCCCCGGCGCGACGCGGCAAACCGCGCGTCGACCTTGCGCCGACCTTGCGCCGTCATGCCGGTTTGACTAAATAGGGCGCAACGATTCGCGTCGCCGCAAGCCGGCCGGCGCCGACGCAGCCAGGGGAGACACCGTCATGAGCAAGTTCGACGAACGCGAGAAGGCCTTCGAATCCAAGTACAAGCTGGACCAGGAGCGCGCCTTCCGGGCGAATGCCCGGCGCTGCAAGCTGATCGGCTTGTGGGCGGCGGAAAAGATGGGAATGACCGGCGCTGCCGCCGACGCCTATGCCAAGGACGTCGTCGCCGCCGACTTCGAAAAGGCCGGCCAGGACGACGTGATCGACAAGCTGTTTGCCGACCTGACGGGCAAGGGCGTCGAGATCACCCGCCACGCCATCGAAATCGAAATGCCCCGCTTCTACGAGGAAGCCATCCAGCAGATCGTCGCGGCCGATACCGGCAAGGCGTAAGCCGCGGGGGGGATCACGCCCCCCGCCACGTCTGCGGCGCGCCGTTCAGGCGTTCGATCAGGCCCAGGCGCTGCTGTTCCAGTGCCGGGGGCAGCCGATCCTCGAACTGGTCGAACAGGGTTTTCTGGTCTTCCGCCTCGGCCAGGCCGGCGGCGCGATCCACCGCCGTCAGGTCGGCGAAGGTCTGGTGTGCGAAGTCCAGCCCGGTCCAGTCGATATCCGCGTGCCGGGGCATCAGGCCGAAGGCGCTGCTGTCCGCCGGCGCCGTGCCGCGGACGCGCTCGACGATCCATTTCAGCACCCGCATGTTCTGGCCGAAGCCGGGCCACAGGAACCGCCCGTTCGCGTCCTTGCGGAACC
>JAHELM010000361.1 GCA_024644185.1 Rhodospirillales bacterium
GCGAAGGCACCGGCTGGATGTGGCGCATGATGGAACGGCTGGCGCGCGGCGACGCCGATATCGAGGATATCGACCTCTTGCTGGATGTCACGAAACAGGTCGAGGGGCACACGATCTGTGCGCTGGGCGATGCGGCGGCCTGGCCGATCCAGGGTCTGATGCGCCATTTCCGGGGCGAGGTCGAACGCCGTATCGTCGAACGCCGGCTGGGTCGGCCGGCGCAAGCGGCGGAGTAGGGGGAGAATATGCCGAAGCTGAAGATCGACGGCCAGGACGTCGAAGTCGCGGCGGGCAGCACGGTGCTGCAGGCCTGCGAACAGGCAGGTATCGAGATTCCCCGGTTCTGCTATCACGAGCGGCTGTCGGTTGCCGGCAATTGTCGGATGTGCCTGGTGGAAATGGAAAAGTCGCCGAAGCCTATCGCCTCTTGCGCGATGCCGGCGGCCGACGGCATGGTCATTCGTACCGATACCGAAACGGTTCGCAAGGCGCGCAAGGGTGTGATGGAGTTTCTGCTCATCAACCACCCGCTGGACTGCCCGATCTGCGATCAGGGCGGCGAGTGCGACCTGCAGGATCAGGCGATGGTTTTCGGTGGCGATCACAGCCGTCACCACGAACACAAGCGCGCGGTCAGCGACAAGCATATGGGTCCGCTGATCAAGACCATCATGACCCGCTGCATCCACTGCACGCGTTGCGTTCGCTTCGTCACCGAAGTGGCCGGCGTGCCGGAGATGGGGCTGCTGGGCCGCGGCGAGAGTGCCGAGATCACAACCTATCTGGAAAAGGCGCTGGCGTCGGAGTTGTCGGGCAACGTTATCGATTTGTGCCCGGTCGGCGCCCTGACCTCGCGACCCTATGCGTTCCACGCCAGGTCCTGGGAACTGCGCAAGACAGAATCGATCGACGTCCTGGATGGCGTCGGATCGAACATTCGGGTTGACTGCAGGGCCAACGAGGTTATGCGCGTGTTGCCGCGCCTCAACGAGGACGTCAACGAAGAGTGGATTTCCGACAAGTCGCGCTATGCCTGCGACGGGTTGAAGCGGCAGCGGCTGGACCGGCCCTATGTGCGCGGCGCCGACGGCAAGCTGGCGCCGGCGTCCTGGGACGAGGCACTCGGTGCTGTGGCGAAGCGGCTCAAAGGGGTCGACGGGTCGCGAATTGCGGCAATAGCCGGCGACCAGTGCGATGCGGAGTCGATGCTGGCGCTGAAGCTGCTGATGCAGGATCTCGGTTCGCCCAATATGGATTGCCGGCAGGATGGCGCCCCCCTGGATGGCGCCGGCGCGCGCGCCGGCTACGTGTTCAACAGCGGCTTTTCCGGGATCGACGAAGCCGATGCGCTGCTGATCGTCGGATCGAATCCGCGTCTGGAAGCGCCGGTGGTCAATGCGCGCATTCGGCGCCGCTGGTTGGCCGGGAATTTCCCGGTTGGTCTGGTCGGCACCCCGGCCGAGTTGACCTACGGCGTCGAGCATCTGGGCGCGGGCTCGCAGACCCTGAAACAGATCGCCGATGGCAAGCATCCCTTCGCCAAGGTGCTGAAGGCAGCGCGGCGTCCGATGTTGATCCTCGGCATGGGCGCGCTCGCCCGTCCCGATGGTGCCGCGGTTCTGGCACTGGCGCGCAGGATCGCCGACGACAACGGGATCGCCGGTCCGGAATGGAACGGGTTTAATGTCTTGCATACCGCCGCGGCGCGCGTTGGCGGGATCGATCTGGGCTTTGTGCCGGGCAAGGAAGGCCGCGATGTGGCGGGCATCCTCGACGGCGCCGGCAAGGGCGAGATTGAGGCGGTGTATCTGCTGGCCGCCGATGAAATCGATATGGACCGTCTCGGCAAGGCCTTCGTGATTTATCAGGGGCATCATGGCGATGCCGGCGCGCACCGCGCCGATGTCATCCTGCCGGGTGCTGCCTATACCGAGAAGTCGGGCACCTGGGTCAATACCGAAGGCCGGGCACAGCGTGGCCAGCGTGCCGCGTTCCCGCCCGGCGAGGCGAAGGAGGATTGGGCCATTCTGCGGGCGCTGTCCGGCACCCTCGGCAAGGCTCTGCCCTTCGACTCGCTGGATGCGCTGCGCGCGCGGCTGGCGGCGGCCGGTCCGGCTTTCGCGGCGCTCGACACGCGCGTGGTGAATGCCTGGGGCGAATTCGGATCCGACGGCAAGTCGCTCGACGACGCGCCCTTCGCCTCGCCGATCGGTAATTTCTACATGACCTGCCCGACCAGCCGGGCCTCGCAGACCATGGCGGAATGCGCCGCGGTCTTCGTGCAGGGTGTGAAGGAGGCGACGGGGACCCATGGCTGAACTCTGGTGGCAAGATATCTGGCCGGTGATCGAGCCGGTCTGGCCGGTCCTGAAGATCGTTCTGCTGATCCTGCTGATCGTGGCGCCGCTGTTGCTTGGGGTCGCCTATCTGACCTTCTGGGAGCGCAAGATCATCGGCTGGATGCAGTCGCGGCGGGGTCCGAACGTGGTCGGCCCGCTGGGCCTGTTGCAGCCTTTCGCGGACGGCCTCAAGCTGTTCCTCAAGGAAACGGTGGTTCCGTCCAGCGCCAACCCGGTGATTTTTCTGCTGGCGCCGATGATCACCTTCGTCCTGGCGTTGATCGCCTGGTCGGTGATCCCGTTCGATGAGGGCTGGGTTCTGGCCGACATCAATGTGGGTATCCTTTATCTGTTCGCGATTTCGTCGCTGGGCGTATATGGCATCGTCATGGCGGGCTGGGCGTCGAACTCGAAATACGCCTTCCTCGGCGCGTTGCGCTCGGCGGCACAGATGGTGTCCTACGAAGTCTCGATGGGCTTCGTCATCATCAGCGTGCTGATCCTTGTCGGGTCGCTGAACCTGTCGGATATCGTGCGGGCGCAAGCCGGCGGCTTCTGGCACTGGCACGCATTCGCGCATTTCCTGCTGCTGTTCCCGATGCTGGTGGTGTTCTTCGTCTCCACCCTGGCGGAGACGAACCGGTCGCCCTTCGACCTGCCGGAAGCCGAGGCCGAACTTGTGGCGGGATTCTTCGTGGAATACTCGTCCTTCCCCTTCGCCATGTTCTTCCTCGCCGAATACGCCAACATGATCCTGATGAGCGGGATGACGACCATCCTGTTTCTGGGCGGCTGGCAGGCGCCGCTGCCCGTGCTCGACTTCATTCCGGGCATCGTCTGGTTCGCCGGCAAGATCGCCTTCGTGCTGTTCTTCTTCCTGTGGGTGCGGGCGACCTTCCCGCGCTACCGGTACGATCAACTGATGCGTCTGGGCTGGAAGGTCTTTCTGCCGTTGTCGCTGTTCTGGGTGGCCCTGGTGGCCGGCGTGGCCCAGGTTTTCGATCTGGTCCCCAAGGGCTGACGGGACAAGAGGAGCCGTAGAGATGAGCACCCTGACCCGCGCAATCTGGAGCTTCGCACTGGCCGAACTGGTCAGCGGCATGGCGCTGACATTGCGCATGATGTTCCGGCGCAAGGTGACGCTGAATTATCCCTATGAGAAGGGACCGCTGAGCCCGCGGTTCCGGGGCGAACACGCGCTGCGCCGCTATCCCAATGGCGAGGAACGCTGCATCGCCTGCAAGCTGTGTGAGGCGGTGTGCCC
>JAHELM010000019.1 GCA_024644185.1 Rhodospirillales bacterium
GTTCTATGATTTTATGGCCGGCGAAATGGCGCATCTGGTCGCCCTGCCCCGGCTGGGGGTCGCCACGCCCGTGGGGTATTCCTTCTATGCCTTTGCCGCCGCCAGCTACCTGATCGATGTCCACGCCGATCGCCTGCCGGCGGCGGCGAACCCCGGACATCTGGCGCTGTACGTCGCCTGGTTTCCGAAGATCTTCGCCGGCCCGATCGAGCGCGCCACGGGCTTTCTGCCGCGGATCCCGGCGCGGCTGCACACCGACCCGGCGATGCTGGTCGCGGGGCTTCAACTGATCGGCTGGGGCCTGTTCAAGAAGGTCGTGATCGCCGACACCCTGGCGCCGCTGGTGGATCGCAGCTTCGCCATCGCCGCCTTCGCGCCGCCGGCCGAACTGCTGATGGCGGTCTATTTCTTCGCCTTCCAGATCTATTGCGACTTTTCCGGCTACACGGACATCGCGATCGGAATTTCCCTGCTGTTCGGCGTGCGGCTGATGGAAAACTTCCGCCGACCCTATCTGTCGGCCAGCACCGCCGAATTCTGGGGCCAGCGCTGGCATATCTCGCTGGGGCGCTGGTTTCGCGACTATCTGTACATTCCCCTGGGTGGCGGCCGGGCCGGACCGGCACGGAAATATGCGAACACGATGGCCGTTTTCGCCGTCAGCGGCTTGTGGCATGCCGGTCTCGGCTATGGCGTGGGATGGACCTTCCTGATCTGGGGCGCGCTGAACGGCCTGTACCAGTGGATCGGGCTGGCCACCGCCCCCGCCTGGCGCCGGGTGGGGGCGCGCATGCCCCGGCTTGCCGCCAGCACGCCCCTGCGGGTCCTGCGCGTGCTGCTGACCTTCCACCTGATCGCCATCGCCTGGATATTCTTCCGGGCCGCATCCATCCCCGAAGCGCTGTCGATCCTGCACAGGATCGCGACGAACATCGGCCAGATCGCCGGCCTGCTGGGCCGGTATCCGTTCACCGGGGAACACCGGCTGGCGGCCGGGCTGATCGGGTTCCTGATTTTCGTCGAGATCCTGGACGAGCGCCGGTCGATCTGGCGGCGGCTGGAGGCCGCGCCGGTGGCGCTGCGCTGGGGCGTCTATTACCTGGCCATCCTCGCCCTGCTGATCCTCGGGCGCTGGCAGGCGCGCGAATTCATCTACATGCAGTTCTGAGGCCGGCATGAACGTGCTCCGCGGGTCCGCATTCCGCTTCGTCGCCATCGGCCTGCTGTTGTATGCGGGCGTGTACGGCGCGGCGGAATGGCTGCTCTACCGCACCGGCGACCGCAATCCGCTTTTCCGGATCGCCACCGCCGAACCGGGGTCCCATGACTGGATCGTCCTTGGCGCCTCGCACGCGATGGCGCTGGATTTCGGGGGGTTCAACGCCACCATGGAGGCCGAGACCGGCCTGCGCATCCTCAACCTGGCCTCTCCCGGCACCGGGCCGCTCTACAATCGCTTCGTCCTGGAGCGCTTTCTGGAGACCCGCCGGACGGCGGGCGTGCTCTATGTCCTCGATTCCTTCGCCTTCCGTTCGCGCCTGTGGAACGAGGACCGCTTCGCCGACGCCAGACTGCTGCGCCGCACGCCGTTCGCGCCGGCACTGGCCGGCCGCTTGCTCGACTACAGCCTGCACGATGCGGTCAGCCCGATTGCCGTCCTGGATTACGTCAGCGGATTTTCCAAGATCAACAACCGCGAGCGATTCCAGCCCGATATCTGGGAGGGGGAAGCGCAGTTCGAGCGCGCCCACCGGCCCTCGTCCACCGCCGACACCAGGCGCATCGCCTATCTCTATCCGGATGCCGCGCCCGATCCGGCGGCCGTCGAACGCTATCTGCGCGAATTCGAGACCCTGATCGCCGAGGCACGAATGGGCGGCGCGCGGGTGGTCGTGGTCAAGCCGCCGGTCCCGTCCCGCTTTTACGCCCTGCTGCCCGGCGAGGCCGAGTTCGACGAGCGGGTTTCCCGCCTGCTGGCGGCCAAGGGCGTGGCGCTGCACGATTTCTCGCTGACCCTGGACGAGCCACGCTTCTATTTCGACACCGATCACCTGAACCGCGCCGGTCTGACCGAATTCCTCACGCGCAACCTGAAGCCCGTCCTCACCGGCCCGTGACGGCCGCGATCACCCGGTTTCGTACACCGCGTTCGCGGCCGTCCCGGCGACCCGATGGCCGGGATAGCGCAGCGGGTCCGCCACCGCCTTGCGGCTTGCGGCCTGTTGCACCGTCAGCCCGGTATCGTCCAGCGCCGCGGCAAATTCCGCCTGCGCCCTGGCCCTGGCCCGGAACAGCGCCATCTGAACCCGGCTGTAGGCGTTGACGGCGCTGTCGCCGGTGGTTTCGATCGGCAGGAATTCGATCTCCGGAAACCGCGCCGCCACCACCGACTGGACGCCGTCGGAGACGCCGGCGGACGGCATGCAGCCGAACGGCTTCACGCTGAGCACCATATGCGCCTTGTTCTTCACGGCGGTGGCAATGACCTTGCCAACCTCCATATGACCCTCGCCGCCGCGCAGCTGGTTGGGATAGTGGTCATGCGCCAGCCGCGCGATCTCGTCCATGTCGGGCAGCACATGCCCGTTCAGGCCGGCGGCGTATGCGAACAGGTGGAACACGCCGCGGATGGCCTGCTCGCCCAGCCAGACATAGAGCAGCCCCAGCCGCGGAATGATCCCCTCGAAGCGATCCAGCTCGCCCGTCCGGCGCCGCAACAGCGTGCTTTCGCGGATGTCGAAGCGCATGCACCACAGGATATAAAGCACCCAGGCGGTGATGATCTGGATGTCGCATTCCGCGCCCTCCTGCTCGAGGAAGCGTTGCAGCCGGTAATTGCCGTCGCCTTCGGTGGTCATCGCCCAGAACTCGCCGATGATCGAGACCTTCGGCTTGGCCTGAAGCCGGTCGATCCTGACCCTGGCGAAGGCGCGGCGCGCCTTGAACAGGGCGCGGGCGATGCTGCTGCCGCGGGCGACAGCCGCGCACAGCACCGCCTTAGATTCGGCGATGGCGGCGTCGGTCGCGCCTGGTTCGACCTCGTAGGGACGGATGCGATAGCCGAGCATGTTGACGATATCGCCGGCCATCAGGCACTTGACGATAAGGACGTAGAATTCCATCCCGGTCTCCAGCCCGGCGGAGTCCGGGTCCTGCTTGTCCTTCGGGCCTTCCTGGCTCAGCGCCATGACGCGGAATCCGGCGAAGCCGGAATCGCGCAGGGCCTTGCGGAACTCGGTGACGTAGGTGCCAAACCGGCACGGCCCGCAGGCCCCGAAGGTGATGAAGGCGTAATCGCGCACGATCTGCTCGGTCGACAGGCCTTCCGCGTCGCGCAGATACTGCAAATTGCGAACCAGGTTGCCGACGGTGAAATAGGTCGGGTTGCACTGTCCGCGATTGCCGAATTCCTTGCCCGTCTGCAACGCCGCGACGTCGGGGCAGGGCAATGCCCGCGCCTTGTAGCCGAGCCGCCGCAAGGCCGCCTCGATCAGCGCATCGTGGGCCGCCGTCAACCCGCCGAACAGCAGGGTGGTTCCGCCCCGTTCCGACCTGGCGAACCGCCGCGGGTTGGCGTCGTTCCAGTGGGCCGCATCGGACTCCAGGCCCAGGCGCTGGCGTTCCGTCCGTTCGAAGGCGCGCAGCTCGGCCTCGATGTCGCCAAGGGCGGTCGCGGTGGCCTTGCCGATCCCGCCGCCACATCCGCCCGCGCCGCACCCGCATCCGCCGCCCGCCGCGGTCTCGCGAGGGTCGTGCGGCTTCCATGTGTCATGCAACATGACGATCCTCCTCGCTCTCTTCTTCGTCTCCGTCGCCCCCGCTGACATAGGCGGCAAAGGCCTCCGCCAGGCCATCCACCGCGTGTCCCGGGCTTTCGGCGATCCGCCGGTGCAGATCCGCCCTGTATCGTTCCTCGAGTTCGGCCCTGCGCGCGGCCAGCGCCACCTCCAGCTCGCCGCGCTTCGCCAGCCGGGCCGCCTGCTCTTCCTTGTAGAGTTCCAGCGCATAGGCGAAGGTCTTGACGCGGATGGCGATCGAACCGCCCGGCTTGTTGGCGTCGAGATCGTGCAGCGCCAGATAGGGCGTTCGCGTCGCCGAAATGATGCTGTCGACCAGACCGTAGGTCGGCGCGTCGTGGCCGCACTTGAAGCTGGACAGATCGACCACGCCGACATTGGGATGGCGCGCCGCGAATTTGGCGGCCCAGACCTTCTGCACGCTGTTGACCGAGTAATTCTCGGGCCAGACGTCGCGCACGTCGAACACGTCGGCGATGCGGCCCGACCGCAGGTCCTCGGCGAAGAAGCGCTCCAGCCAGGCGGGGTCTTTCGGAATCGAGCGCATCGAGATCACCGGATAACCGAGCGCCTGGAATTCCTCGAAGATCTTGTGATTCAGGCCCGGATCGTTGTGGTAGGGCCGGGCCAGCATCAGCAATACCACGCCATTGCTCCGCTCGGCCTCGGACAGCAGCTCCAGCCCCTTGCCCTGCAACTCGTCGTCGCAGACCGCCAGCGCCGCCCAGGCCTGTTCGCAGGCCCAGTCGTTCTCGTCCCCGGTGATGCCCAGCCAGGGCGCCCACATCTCATGAAGCTGCCGGCGCAACAGGTGCGGAAGCAGGAAATTCAGCGCGCCGCTGACGAAGGTGACGGCTTCCTGCGCGAAATAGTCCTTTTCCTTGGTGAAGGCGGCACGCACCACCTGCGGCGTGCCGGCGACGATCGGGCAGGTGGCGTTGCCCATGGTGTGCGACACGAAGGACGGCATTTCGGTGATGCTGGGGAACCAGATGTAATCGATGGATTTCCGCCGATTCTTGCGGATCACCAGATCGTGCAGATGGGCCAGCGCCACCTTGGACGGAAAACAGGGGTCGATGGCGCCGTATTTGCCGCCCTCGCTCCACAATTCCTCGGATGTCTCGTCGGAGAACACCACATTGCGCGGCGGTACGCCCAGCGCCTCCAGATAGGTGCGGAAGAACGGCGCCATCACGTAATGGTTCAGCACGCGCGGCAGGCCGATGCGCAGGCTCCGGCGGCGTTCCACCGCCCCCGGCGCGCTGCGCTGGAAGGCGCGGCGCACCGCTTGCCGGCGCTGCGTCCCCCAGCCGAACCAGCGGTGGACCCGTTCCTCGCGCTCGGTCGGCGCGCCGGTCTCGGGCATCGGCGCGGTATCGTGGAAATGCCGGAATACCAGCTCGGACTCGTAATCCACCAGATTGGGATATTGTTCCTTCAGCTTGCGCCGCTCGCGGGTCAGCGCCTGCACCGCCTCCTTCGATTCGACCGTGCCCTTCTCGCAGGAGAACCCGGCAATGTAGCGCGCCGTGCGGCCGTCGGGCGTCTGGGTATCGATGAAGCTGCGCGAACAGTTGTTGGCGCAGAAGGTGCAGCGGGTCTCCTCGTCGGTGCGCGCGCTGTAGCTGAGGCCGATCGCCGCCTCCAGCCCGACGAAGATGGAATGGCCGCGCTTGCCCACTGCCCGGATCGCCTCCAGCGCGGCGCCGATGGCGCCGGCCTCGCCGCAATGCGGATGCACCCGCACCTCGCAGCCCGGAACGCGGTCGGCGATGTAGTCGGCCTGCGCCTTGACGGCGGCCAGATTGTGCTGGGTTCCGCCCTGCAGGACGAATTTGCGGCCCAGTTCCGCCAGCCGGGGAATCTGCACCACGTATTGCCAGATGTTTTTCGGCAGAACCCGCGCCAGACCGGCGAACAGCTCGTCCTTGTTATAGCCTTCCTTCTGGAAGTTGACCCGGTCGGCATCCAGGAAGACGGCGCAGCCATAGCTGAAATTCGGCGACAGCTCGGCGCGGAAGGCCGTTTCGGCAAAATCGCGGATATCCACCCCGAACTGCCCGGCCATCGACTGCAACAGCATGCCGTTGCCGGCCGAGCACTGGTTCGACAGGCGGAAGGTCTTGATCGTGCCGTTCTGCATGAACAGCACCTTGATGTCCTGGCCGCCGACATCGCAGATCACGTCCACGTCGTCGCCGAACAGGGCCTGCGCGCTGAGCATGTGCGCCACCGTCTCGACGATGCTGGCATCGGCGGAGAGCGCGCTGTCCAGCACATCGGCGGCGTAGCCGGTGACGCCAAAGCCGGCGACCGCCAGGCGGCATCCCTGGTCGGTCGCATAGGCCTTGAGCGCGGCCAGGATGTCCTTGGCGTCCTGCACCGGGTTGCCCTTGGACAGCACATACTTCTTGGCCAGAACCGCGCCGTCCTCGTCCAGCAGCACGGCCTTGGAACTGGTCGAACCGCCATCGAAGCCGATATAGCCGCGGATCGTCGCGCCGGGCGGGAAATCCCGCGGCGTGAAGGGCGGCACGGAATAGGCCTGGCGGAACCGGTCCAGATCCTCGCCCTGGCGCAGCAGCGGCGGGCCGGCATGGGCGCCCAGCTTGGCCTTGCGTCCGTTGGCGATGAATTCGTCCAGCGCGCCGCGGCCGCGATAGGTGGCATCCATCGTGCCGTTCTCCATGCCGAACAGGGCGGCGCCGGTGGCGGCGTAGTACTGCGCGTCGTCGGGAACGAAGACCAGGTCCTCGATCGGCAGGGCGGCCGGGGCATGGCCGCGCTCGTCCCAGACCTGGCGGATGCGCAGACGCCAGCAATCGCGCAGGAACGGCAGGAAGGCGTTCGGCCCGCCCAGCAACAGCACCTTGTCACGCAATGTATTGCCGCGCGTCAGCACGCTGAGATTCTGCATCACGATGGCATCGGCAAGCGAATTCATCACCTCGTCGGGCGGCACCCCGGCCTTGACCAGGTTCACGATGTCGGTTTCGGCGAAGACACCGCAGCGGGCGGCAACGTTGTGCAGGCGTTCGGCGTCGAAAGCGAGGGTCGCCGTCGCCGCCTCCGGCATGCCGACCTTGATCATGCATTTATCGATGGTGGCGCCGGTGCCGGATGCGCATTTATCGTTCATCGAGGTGACGATGCGGCGCCCGTTGCTTCCCGGCACATCGGAAAACAGGATGATCTTGGCGTCCTGCCCGCCCAGTTCGACCACGCTGTACACATCCGCGTGGCGGCGTTCGACGGCGATGGCCACCGCGTTCACTTCCTGCACGAAGCGCGCGCCGACCAGCGGCGCGATCGGCGCCGCCCCCGACCCGGTGATGAAGGCCCGCATCGACGAGACCGGACGGTCGGCGAAATCCGCCTCGATGGCAGCCAGCATCTCCGCCACCTTTTCGGGCTGGCGGGTCTCGTGCCTCTCATAGCGGCGCCACAGGATTTCCCGGGTCGCCGGGTCGAGAACGATGCATTTCACGGTGGTCGAGCCGACGTCGATTCCGATCGAGAGCGGCTCGGGTGTCGCGGGTGTTCCGGCGGCATCTCTGGGCACGGTCTTCTCCTTCGGGTTACGGCACGCCCTGGCAGGAAGATCGACGGTACAATTTACCTCAAAATCGCCGGGTGTCGATCATCGATCCATATCCATGCGCGGGAAGCGCAGTTTCCCGGCTCGCGCCGGAAAACGAAACGCCACCGGATTTCCTCGCGCGTCCCGACCCGCCGCCCCGATCCGGGCCGCCTCAGCCCCAGCCGGTATAGATCTCCAGCCCCCGCTTGCGGATCTGCCCGCCAATCACGCCGCGCTGGATTTCCGAGGTCCCCTCCCAGATCCGGTCGACCCGGATGTCGCGATACAGCCGCTCCACCGGATTTTCCCGCATATAGCCGCGGCCACCGAGGATCTGCACCGCCCGGTCGATCACCCGTCCGGCCATTTCCGAACAGAACAGCTTCAGGGCGCTGGCCCGCGCATGCGCCAGTTTGCGGTCCAGTCCGCGATCCATCTCGGCGGCGACGCGGTAGAGCATCGATTTTCCGGCGAAAATTTCCACCGCCATGTCGGCCAGCATGAATTCCACCGCCTGGAAGTCGCGGATCGGCTTGCCGAACTGCTCGCGGGTCGTCGCATAGTCATTGGCGATCTCGGTGGCGCGGATGGCCGCGCCCAGGGTATGCGCGGCAATCTGCAACCGGGTCTCGACGAACCAGTCCTTGGTCAGCTCGAAGCCCTGGCCGATCTCGCCGAGCATTCTTTCCGGCGGCACCGGCACCTCCTCCAGCCGCAGCTCGGCGTGGTCGAAGGCATAATTGTGCATGAAGCGCGGCGAGCGCAGATGCACGATGCCGGGCGATGGCTTGTCCACCAGGAACAGCGTCGGCTTGTCGGGATCGCCGTCCACATGGGCATGGACGATGATGTAGTCGGAGGCGTTGTACGAGGTGACGAACCACTTCTCGCCGCTGAGATACCACTGGTTATTGCGGAATTCCGCGCGGGTCCGCACCTGCCGCGGGTCGGAGCCGGCGCCCGATTCGGTGATGGCGAAGCAGCCGCGCCGCCGCCCCTGGTTGCTGGGCAGCAGATAGTCCCGCTTCTGCGCTTCGGTACCGAATTTCAGGCTGACCGGCGGCCGCCACACGCAGGTCCACAAGCCATTGGTGGCGCGGCCGAGCTGTTCCTCGATGACGATCTGCTCCAGCGTGGTGAATCCGCGGCCGCCGTCTTGCTTCGCGTGATTGACCCCCGCAAACCCCCAGTCGATCACCGCCTGAATCATCGCGGCGCGGCGCGCCTGGGGCAGTTCGCCATGCTCGTCGGTTTCGATTTCGCGCGGCAGCAGCACCTGATCGCAGAAGGCCCGGGCCTTGGCGGCGAGTTCGCGTTCACGGGGTGTGAGGTCGAGATCCATGGCGTTTGCGTCCTTGTGTTTTCAGGTGGCGGGGCCGAGCACCAGCGCGTCGACGGCGATGGCGCCGCCCGGCCCGGCAATCAGCGGATTGACGTCGATCTGCGAATAGTGGCCGGCGAGATCGGCGGCGAGAACCGAGAAGCGCGCCAGCGTGACGGCCAGCGCGTCGAGATCGGCCGGATCCGCGCCGCGCGCCCCGGCGAGCAGCGGGAAGATGCGCAGCCGGCGCAGCAACGCCCGCGCCTCGGTCGCATCGAAGGGCGCCAGTGCCTCGGCGCTGTCGCGGAAAATCTCGATCATGACACCGCCGGCGGCGACCATGACGAAGGGGCCGAAGGAGGGGTCGCAGACCGCGCCCAGCCCGATCTCGACGCCGGGCGGCAGCATTTCGGCAACCAGCGTCACCGGGCCCAGCCGGGCCGCCATGCCGTCCCAGGCGGCGGACAGGGCCGCTTCGTCGGCCAGCCCCAGCCGGACGCCGCCGGCCTCGGTCTTGTGCGCAATCGCCGGGTTCGCCGTCTTCAGCGCCACCGGAAAGCCGATGCGCCGCGCGGCGTCGAGGGCGGCCGCCTTCGACGCCGCCACGAGGCGCCGCGGCGCGCGCAGCCCATAGTCTTCCAGCAGCAACAGGCCGTCCTGTTCCGAAAGCGGACCGGCCGCCAGTCTTTCGCGCCAGCGCGCCGCCACGCCCGGCGGCGCCGGGGGCGGCGTCATCGTCCTGCGTGCAAGATCGCGATGGGCGAACATATGGCGGACGGCCCGCAACCCGTTGCGCGTGCCCTTGATCAGCGGGATGCCCTTGGCCGCCAGCCGCGCCGCGAGGTCGCGGTCGCCGGTCAGGCCGTAGTTGGATACCACCGCCACCGGCTTGCCGGTACGCGCCGCCGTTGCCTCGACGGCCGCCACGCAGCCCGCCGAATACCAGTAATCGTCGCGGACATCGGTGACGAACAGCCCGGCGCCGACCGCCGGATCGTCCAGCAAGGCGATGAAGCAGTCTTCATAGACCGCCTGGTAATCGCGCCCGGTGCCCCAGGCATCCAGCGGATTTTCGGCAACCAGGCCGGCATCCAGCCGTGGCGCGATCCGGGCCCGGGTCTCGGCGCCGATGGACGCGAAGGCCACGCCCTCCCGCGCCGCCTGGTCGACCAGCAATTCGCGCTCGCCGCCCGAATCGTGCACCGTCGCCAGCCCGCCAGGGGCGGCCCGGCGCGGTTGTTCGAACAGCGCCAGCGTTGCCGCCATTTCGTCCAGATCGTCCACCTGGATCGCACCGTGGCGGCGGAACAGCGCGCGGTACGCCGCGTCATCGCCGGCCAGTGCCCCGGTATGCGATTGCGCCATCGCCGCGCTCATCGCGGTGCGGCCGACCTTCAGCACGACCACCGGAATGCCGCGCATGGCCGCATCGTCCAGCGCGGCGGCAAAGCCGGCCGGGTCGCGCGCCGTCTCCAGGAACAGGCCGACCACGCGCGTATCCGGCTGGCGCAATGCATGGCGCATGTAGTCGGCAACACCGGTGACAAGCTCGGCGCCGCTGGAGACGCAAAGATTGAACCGCAGTCGCCGGTCGTTATGGGCCAGCGCGCTGAAGGCGCTGCCCGACTGGGCAATCCAGGCGATGCCGCCGCGCGCCAGGCCGGGCGGCGACAGGAAACCGGCAACGCGCAGGCCCGCCGCCGGATTGTAGAACCCCATGCTGGACCCGCCGCACAGCGCCAGACCCGCCGCCCTGGCCCGCGCCGCCAGCCGCGCGGCCAGCGGCGGGGCGGCGTCGCCGTCCAGATGGCAGGTGGCGAAGATCGTTGCCGCGCGCGCACCGGCCGCGATTGCCTCGTCGAGCGCCGCCTCAAGCCCGGCATTGGGAACGCCGAGCACGACATGATCGACCGGTCCGGGCAAGGCCGCCAGCGACGGGAAGCAGGGAATTCCCTCGACCGAATCGTATTTCGAATTGATCGCGAACACCGTGCCGGCATAGCCGTCGGCGCGCACCATCCGTGCCATCGCATTGCCGGCGGTCTCCGGCCGCGCCGAGGCGCCCAGCAGCGCGATCGACCGCGGCGCCAGCAACGGCGCGAGATCGCTTTCGGATGCCGCCCGATTTCGCCCCGCCATCGGATGCCCTTCCCGTATTGCCTCCGGCCCGGGCAAGTGTGGAGAACCGGCCGCCATTCTGGCAACCGAAATCGGTTTTCCCGGACCCGGTTCGCGACGCTCTTGCACGACGCGGGCTTTCTGCGATGCTCCTGTCACGCAACGCCTGTTTCGGGGGAAAAGCATGAATCTCGGGGCGAATCTGGGTCTGGCCGTGACCATGGCGGCGTGGGGCGCGCAGATTCCGCTGATCGGCTGGATGGCGGACCGCTACGACCCTTATCTGATGACCCTGGTTCGGTACAGCGGCGCCGTGCCGGTGTTCCTGATCGTCCTGAAGCTGACCGAGCCGGGACCGCTGTTCGGGCGGCTGCCGCTGCGCTGGCTGATCCCGCTGGGCGGTGCGATGGCGGCCTTCGGCGCCACCTACACGGTGGGCGTGGCGTTTTCGCACCCGGTAACGGCGGCGGTGCTGGGCGCCATGGGCCCGGCGGTTGCCGCGCTGGTGTCCTGGGCGGTTCTGGGCATCCGGCCGTCGCGGCTGGTGGCCGCGGCGATCGGACTGGTCGCCGTCGGCGGGGTGCTGGCCATGGTCGATTTTTCCTATGCCGAGACCTTCCGCCTGCGTGGCGGCGAGCCGCTGATCGTATTGGCCGGCGTTTGCTGGAGCTGGTACTCGATCGAGGCCCAGCGCCGCCTGGCCGGTGCCTCGCAGACCCGCATCACCGGGTTGACCCTGGTGTTCGCCAGCGTCTTCCTGCTGCCGATCTATCTGGTGGCGCGAAGCCTCGGCGCGACGCACGGTTCGCTGTTCGAGGCCGGGCCGCTCGATCTCGGGGCCTTCGCCGTGTTCACCTTCGGCGCCATCGTGATCGGGGTCTATCTGTGGAATTTCGGCGTGTCGCATCTGGGCGTCGTCGTTGCCTCGATGTATCTGAATCTGATCCCGATCGTTGCGGTGCTGATCGCCATGGGCTTCGGCTATCGTCCCCGCATGGAGCAACTGCTTGGGGGCGTGCTGGTTCTGGGGGGCGTCGTGCTGGCGCAATACGGCCCGCGATTCCGGCGCGCCCCGTCGCAAGGAGAAACCGTTTCATGACCGCGCTTCGACATCCCGATTCGCTGTGGGCGGCCACCGCCATCGCCGCGCCCGGCACGGCGCCGCTGGCGGGTGAAAGACGGGCCGATGCCGTGGTCGTCGGCGGCGGCTTCACCGGCCTGTCGGCCGCCCTGCATCTGGCCGAGGCCGGCGCCGACACCGTGCTGCTGGAGGCCGCCGAGCCGGGCTGGGGCGCGTCCGGGCGCAATGGCGGACAGGTCATCCCCGGATTCAAGCTGGACCCGGACGAACTGGTCGCGCGCTACGGCGCGGAGCGCGGCGAGCGGCTGGCGATGTTTGCCGGCGGCGTCGCCGATCTGGTCTTCGATCTGGCGGCGCGCCACGGCATCGATTGTCAGGCGGCGCGGTCCGGCTGGATTCAGGCGGTGCATGCGCCGTCCCGGATGGCGCTGGCCGAGCGGCGGGTCGCCCAATGGCGCCGTCGCGGTTTCCAGGCTGACCTCGTCGACGCCGCGCAAATCGCCGAGCTGACCGGAACCGGTCGCTATGCCGGGGGGTTGATCGACCGGCGCGGCGGCACGCTGAACCCCCTGAGCTTCGCGCGCGGCCTGGCCGGGGCGGCGATTCGCGCCGGGGCCGCCGTGCACGGGCAGTCGCCGGCAACGGCGATCCGGCGCGACGGCGCGCGCTGGCGGGTGACGACGCCCGGCGGGGCCGTGCTGGCCGACCAGGTGTTGCTGGCCACCAACGCCTATACCGACGATCTATGGCCGGGCCTGAAGCAGAGCGTCATTCCGGTGTTCAGCTATCAGGTCGCGACCCGGCCGCTGGGCGACATTCCGCGGCGCGCGATCCTGGCGGGCGGCATGCCGGTATCGGACACGCGGCGCCTGCTGCTGTATTTCCGGCTGGACGGGCAGGGCCGGCTGGTGGTCGGCGGGCGCGGCCGCTTCCGGCAGACCGAGGAGCCCGCCTTCTATCGCAACGTGGTCGATGGCCTCGGCTGGCTGTATCCCGAACTCGGACCCGTCGAGATCGAGCATTACTGGGCGGGACAGGTTGCCCTGACACTGGATCACGTGCCGCATCTGAACGAGCTGGCGCCGGGCCTGCACGCCATGATCGGCTACAACGGCCGTGGCGTGGCAATGGCCACCGCCTGCGGCCGCATGATGGCCGGGCGAATGCGCGGCGCGGCACTGGACGATCTGCCGCTGCCGGCCACGCCGCTGCGGCCGATTCCCTTCCATGGGCTGCGGCAACCCGCGCTCGCCCTGGCGATCCACTGGAAGCGCCTGCTCGACCGCTGGGAGACCCGCCGGCAATAGAAGCCTTGCGCCGCGACCATGCCGCGCTACGGTAGGTGTCGGCCCGCAATCGAGGGATGGACAGAGATATGAAAGCGATCGAATTCGCCGCCCACGGCGTTCCCCATGAAGTCTGCCGCTGCGTCGAGGTCCCGGATGTCGGCGCGCCGGGGGCGGGCGAGGTGGTGGTGGCGATCGAGGCCTCGGCGATCAACCCGGCCGACCTGCTGATCGTCGAGGGGCGCTATCCCGGACCGGCAACCCTGCCGGCACGGCTGGGGATCGAAGGCGTCGGCCGGGTGATCGCGCTGGGCGCCGGGGTCGAAACGCTGGCCGTCGGCGACCGCGTGGTCAGCCTGGAGCGGGCCAACTGGGCCGAGCGCGTGCG
>JAHELM010000020.1 GCA_024644185.1 Rhodospirillales bacterium
TGACACGGTCGTCGTCCAGGAAGGCGGCTACAAGGTGCGTACGCTGGGTACCAACGCCCGCCGATTCTTCATCGGCCTGGCCGATGGCGCGGCACAGGCCCGGGCCAAGCCATCGAAGCCGCCGCGCCCCCGGGCCGAGCGGCCGCCGCCGCAACTGGAATGGCGCGACGCCGCCCGGCCGGAAGATATCGCCGCGGTTGGCGCCATCGTCGCCTCGACCGACATGTTCTCGGCCGACGAGGTGGCGATCGCCGAGGAACTGGTTCAGGAGCGCATCGCCCGCGGGCCGGTGAGCGGCTACGAATTCATTTTCGCCGATCTGGGCGGCCGGACGGTCGGCTATGCCTGCTTCGGCCCGATCCCGGGCGCCGTCGATCGCTGGGATCTCTATTGGATCTGCGTGCGCCCCGACACCCAGCGCGGCGGAATCGGCCGCGAGCTGATGAAACGCGCCGAGGCCGCCATGACCACGCACGGCGCCAAGCGCATCTATATCGATACCGCCGATACCGAAAAATACATCCCGACGCGCGGATTCTACCGCTCGATCGGCTACAAGATCGCCGCCCAGCTTCCCGATTTCTATCGCGAAGGGGACGGCAAGGTCATATTCATGAAGGCCATAGCATGACACCGAGAACGATCAAGGCACGGACCACGAAGATCGAAGGCAAGGGCCGCGGGTTGCTTGCCGGGGCGCCGATCGAGGCAGGCGAGATCATCGACGTTGCCTCCACCATTGTGTTGAGTTCCACCGATTGCGACCTGCTGGAACAGACCGCGGTGGGCGACTACTACTTCGCCCACCCGTCCGATCCGGAGCTGGGCCTGGTGGTGCTCGGCCTGCCCAGCCTCAGCAACCACGCCGAGTCTCCGAATTCGGACATCCGCTGGCACTGCGACGAGGGCGTGGGCTGGGTGGCCGAACTGTATGCGCTGCGCCCGATCGCCGCCGGCGAGGAAATCACCCGCCGGTACCGCTGCGCCCCCTGGTTCAAGATCGCATCCTGAGGGGCGGCCGCCATCTTCATGGCGATGCCGGCGTCTCGTACCACGACAACTCGCGGCGCAGGGTCACCACGCTGCCGATGACGATCAGCGCGGGCTGGCCGAGCTTCGCCTTGGCCACGCGTGCCGGCAGATCGGCAATGGCGGCGGTGACCACGCGCTGTTCGGGCCGCGTGCCCTTTTCAATGACCGCGGCCGGCATCGCCGGGTCGCCGCCATGCGCAACGTATTCGGTGGCAATCCGCGGCAGCGACCCCAGTCCCATATAGATAACCACGGTCTGCATCGGCTGGATCAGCGCATTCCAGTTCAGGCCCAGATCGTCGTCCTTGCCGTGGCCGGTGACGAACACGCAGGCATGGGCGTGATCGCGATGGGTCAGCGGGATGCCGGCATAGGCGGCGCAACCGTTGGCCGCCGTCACGCCGGGCACCACCTGGAACGGAATCCCCTCTGCCGCCAGCGCCTCGATCTCCTCGCCGCCGCGGCCGAAGACGAAGGGGTCGCCGCCCTTCAGGCGCAACACCCGGCGTCCCTGCCGCGCCAGGCGAACCATCTGGCGGCCGATCTCGTCCTGCGAGACGGTGTGGTTGGAGGGTTCCTTGCCGACATAGATGCGCTCGGCATCGCGGCGCACGAGATTGAGAACCCCGTCGCCGATCAGCCGGTCGTAAAGCACGACTTCCGCCTTCTGCATCAGGCGCAGGGCGCGGAAGGTCAGCAAATCCGGATCGCCTGGCCCGGCGCCGACCAGATAGACCTCGCCAACGGATACCCCGCCCCGGTCGCGGGACGCCGCGCCAAGGGCATCCGCCATTGCCCGCCCGGCATCGTCGTCGCGCCCGGCGAAGACCAGTTCGGCCACCGGCCCCTCGAACATGTCTTCCCAGAACCGGCGGCGGATATTGCCGTCCGGAATACCGGCCTTGACGCGGCCGCGCCACGATCCGGCGAAGCGGGCCAGCCGGCCGTAGGAGGCCGGAACCAGGGTCTCGAAGCGGGCCTTGAGCATGCGCGCCAGCAAGGGCGCGTCGCCGCCGGAGGACACCGCGACGACGATGCCGCCGCGGTCGAGAATCGCCGGCATGGTAAAACGGCAGAGTTCCGGCCGGTCGACCACATTGACCGGAACGCCGCGCGCGGTGGCCAGGGCATGCACCCGCAAGTTCAGCGCCTCGTCTTCCGAGGCGCCAAAGGCCAGCGCCAGATCCTCGAAATCGGTCTCGGTCACGGCGCGGTCCAGATGGCTTACCCGGCCCTCGCGGGCCATGATGTGCAGATCTTCGTCCAGTGTCGGCGCGAACACGCTGACCAGGGCACCGGCGCGTGCCGCCAGATCGGCCTTGCGCGCCGCCGCCGAGCCGCCGCCGACGACCACAACGCGGCGCCCCTTCAGATCGAGAAAAACCGGTAAATGATCCATGCGGCCCGCGCTACCCCTTGTCCGACCGGGCCGGGCCGGCATTCCGCGCCCATTCGGCCATCGCCCGCCCCCAATGCGCCGCCGTTCCGGCGTCGACATCCATCACCGTGAAGCGCTTGCCCTCGCGGATGCGGATTCGCAGCATGGCCAGGCCGCTGTCGAAGCGAACATCCTGCAATTCCACCTCGCGGCCCCAGGGCGCGGCGAATTTGTCCAGCGGGGTTACGATGCCGTCGCTCACCGCTGCCCCCTGTAGAAGGCGCCTTCCAGAAGAAATTCCCAGTTGCGCGGCGTGTCGCGGTAATCCGGCTTCACGTCGAATTGCAGATGCACCGTGCCGTGCCGGGATTCCGCCTCGACCACACCGATCAGTTCGGCGAAGGAATTCACCTCGGGGTGGCTGATGATGAGTTGACTGAGATTGACCATTGCCCTGACTTCGTTATCTGCCCGCGGTTATCGGCCCACTTGCGCCGCGACCCTGTCGAAGAAGCGGGCGCGATAGATCAGGCGGCCCCGCCCCGGTCGCCGATTATCGCGGAAAGCCGATCGGTTGTGCAGAACATTATTGGTGACATAGCCCTGACCGGGACCGAGCCGCCAGCGCAGCACGTCCGGCGACCCGTCGGCGCACAGCGCGGCCAGCGCCGCCACCGCCGCCCGAGTGGCCGGATCGTCGCGCCAGACGATGTTCACCGCCCGCGCCGTATAGCGCATATGCAGTGCCCCGTCACCGGGATCCATCGAGAACACCGGGCCGCTGCGCGCCGGCCGGATTTCCTGGCCGCCGATCGCGTTCGCGGGAATCGTCATCGCCCCCGGATGCATCAGGGCTTCGATATGGCCGGGGTCGGCATCGCGCAGGCGGATATAGGCGATTTCCGGATCGAGCAGCGCATTCTCGCCGCCGTCATCCGCCGGACGCGCGCAATGCAGGATCACCGCGCGCACCTGCTCGTGCGCCTCGTTGTAATAGCCATCGGTGTGCCAGCTCAGCCGGCGGTCGGAATAGGGAATGTACTCGCCCGCCCCGGCCCCGGGATCGGCGCGGACCTCGAGCGCCGTGATGCCATCCTCGTCGGCGCAGAGGTTGCGGTCGAGCCGCATCAGCCCGAATGCGGCCGCAAAGGCCGCCAGAGCCGGCCGCGCCCGGTCGCCAACATCGTCCGGCCCGCCGTCGCGGCAGGAATAGATCGCCATATTGACCCGCCGGCAGCGATCCGAAATTGCCTGGCACGCGGCCTCCCCCGGTCGCTCGAGGGAGGGAAGTTCCACCGCCAGCCCGTCCACGCTTGCGGGTATGCAAGCCAGCTTGCCGTCGCGCCAGCGTTCATACGCGTCGCGGTCGTCCAGATCGTAAGGCCCCCGGCCGAGCCAGGACGGCCCGCCCGCCTTCCTTGCTTTCTCGTGGATCGGACTCATTCGCGGACCATAACCCATCCCGCCAGCCATCCGAAAGATCCTCCGCGCCAATACTTCCAACCATAGAAAAAACAAGGTGTTTTCCCCTTGTTTAGAATAAGGCTAAATAGCCACACCGGGACTGCGACAATTATGCTGGAATCGATCCGGCATATTAGAATATGATGGTCTTCAAATATAAGCCCGGGCGCTGGCACGGTATCGCGGCAACGCCTTAAGGGCTTAATTTGTTAAACAAAAACAATAAAGTAATTTTTCTCAAACCCGTGGCGGGTCGAGGAAGAGGGAACCGGAGGAGACGATTATGGCGAAGACACCGCATGATACTCCGCTGTTGGACGAGCTGGAAAAGGGCCCCTGGCCCAGCTTCGTCTCTGGCCTGAAGCGGCTGGCCGCCGACGACGGAAAACCCTATGCGAACATGATGAGGGATCTGGTCGGGCAGCTTGAGCATTCCTACGAGACCCGGATGGGTTACTGGAAGGGCGGCACGGTCAGCGTCTTCGGCTATGGCGGCGGCGTCATTCCCCGTTTCTCGGAAGCCGCCGAGAAATTTCCGGCGTCCAGGGAATTCCATACGCTGCGCGTACAACCGCCGGCCGGCATGCACTACACGACCGACCTGCTGCGCAAGATGTGCGACGTGTGGGAGCGCCACGGTTCCGGCCTGATCGCCCTGCACGGGCAGAGCGGCGATATCATGTTCCAGGGCTGTTCCACCGAGAACGTGCAGAAGGCGTTCGACGAATTGAACGCCGAGGGCATGGGCTTCGATCTGGGCGGGGCCGGCCCGGCGCTTCGCACCTCGATCTCCTGCGTCGGCCATGCGCGCTGCGAACATTCCTGCTACGACGAGGTGAAAGCGCATCGCGGCATCATCAATTCGTTCCTCGACGAGATGCACCGCCCGGCGCTGCCCTACAAATTCAAGTTCAAATTCTCGGGCTGCCCGAACGACTGTTCGAACGCGATTCACCGCTCTGACTTCGCCGTCATCGGCACCTGGCGCGACGACATGCAGGTCGACCAGGACGAAGTGAAGGCCTATGTCGCCAAGAATGGCCGCAAGCAGGTGATCGACCAGATCATCGCCATGTGCCCGACCCGCGCACTGAGCCTCAACGACGACGACACAATGGATGTCGACAACAAGAGCTGCGTGCGCTGCATGCACTGCATCAACGCCATGACCAAGGCGCTGTCGCCGGGCCATGACCGGGGCGTGTCGATCCTGATCGGCGGCAAGCGGTCGCTGAAGATCGGCGACATGATGGGCACCGTCATCATCCCGTTCCTGAAGCTGGAAACCGAAGAGGACTACGAGCGCCTGCGGGAACTGGGCGAGACGGTGATCGAGTTCTTCGCCGAGAACGCACTGGAACACGAGCGCGTCGGCGAAACCATCGACCGTATCGGGCTTGCCAATTTCCTGACCGCGATCGGCGTCGAGGTCGACCCGAACATGGTCAGCCACCCGCGCACCTCGTCTTATGTGCGCACCGACGACTGGGACGAGGAAGCCGCCAAGTGGCACGCCCGCAAGGGTGGCGCAAAGGGCTCCGTGGAGGCCGCCGAGTAAGGCGCGCCCGGGCAGGAAACACCAGGAACGGGGAACGACAGATGAGCCAGGCAACCCAACCGCGCCGCCCGGTGGAGACCGGGGTACCGGATCCATTCCCGCTGATGCATCCGGTGCTGAAAAAGAACTACGGCAACTGGAAATGGCATGACCGGCCGCGGCCGGGTGTGCTGCACCATGTCTCGCACAGCGGCGACGAGGTCTGGACGGTACGCGCCGGAACCCAGCGTCAGATGGACGTGCACACCATCCGCAAGCTGTGCGACATCGCCGACACCTATGCCGAAGGGCATGTCCGCTTCACCGTGCGCTCCAACTGTGAATTCATGGTCAGCAGCTTCGCCCAGGTGGCGCCGCTGATCGAGCAGCTGGAGGCGGCGGGTTTCCCCGTCGGCGGGACCGGCAATTCGGTGTCGATGATCTCGCACACCCAGGGCTGGCTTCACTGCGACATTCCGGGCACCGACGCCTCGGGCGTGGTCAAGGCGCTGATGGACGAGATCTATCAGGAATTCATCCACGAGGAGATGCCGAACCGCGTGCGCATCACCACCTCGTGCTGCCAGATCAACTGCGGTGGCCAGGGCGATATCGCCATCAACGTGCAGTACACCAAGCCGCCGAAGATAAACCACGATCTGGTGGCCAATGTCTGCGAGCGGCCGGCGGTGGTGGCCCGTTGCCCGGTGGCGGCAATCCGTCCGGCGCTGGTCAACGGCAAACCGTCGCTGGAAATCGACGAGAAGAAATGCATCTGCTGCGGCGCCTGCTATCCGCCCTGCCCGCCGATGCAGATCAACAGCGTGGAATCGACCAAGCTGGCCATCTGGGTCGGCGGCAAGCATTCCAACGCGCGCAGCAAGCCGACCTTCCACAAGCTGGTGGCGGCCGGCATCCCGAACAACCCGCCGCGCTGGCCCGAGGCGGCGGCGATCGTCAAGAATATCCTCTATGCCTACAAGGAAGACGGCCGCCCGTGGGAACGCGTCGGCGAGTGGATCGAGCGCATCGGCTGGCCCCGCTTCTTCGAACTGACCGACCTGGCCTTCACCAGGCACCATATAGACGACTGGCGTGGCGCGCGGCGCAGCCTCAATGCGTCGGCTCATATCCATTTCTAGACCGGACGGGCAAAACGGCATGAGGTTCGGAATTCTGGTCAACGAGGGGCCGTTCACCCACCAGGCCTCGGATACCGCCTATCAGTTCGCCAAGGCGGCGATCGGCAAGGGGCATAAGGTGGGGCGCGTGTTCTTCTACCATGACGGGGTGAACAACGCGAACAAGCTGTCGGAACCGCAGGCGGATGACCGCAATCTGGTGGCGTTGTGGTCGAAGCTGGGCACCGAGCACGGCATCGATCTGGTGGTCTGCGTCGCGGCCGCCATGCGCCGTGGCATCAAGGACGACCTGCTGCCGGCAGGTTTTCGCATTTCCGGACTGGGCCAGCTGATCGAGGCGGGTATCGCCTCGGACCGGCTGGTGGTGTTCGGAGACTGAAACGGGGAGGATCGCAGACGGTGCAGGACGACGACATCAACACCGAAGGCGTGGTCAAGAAGTTCATGTTCGTGAACCGCAGGGCGCCCTATGGCACGGTCTACGCGCTCGAAGGGCTCGAGATGGTGCTGATCGCCGCCGCCTTCGAACAGGACGTCAGCGTCGTCTTCATGGATGACGGCGTCTATCAGTTGAAGAAGGGCCAGGATACCAAGGCCGTGAACATGAAGAACTTTTCGCCGACCTTCCGGGCGCTCGACGGCTATGACGTCGAAAAGCTCTATGTCGAGAAGGAATCGCTGGAGGCCCGTGGCCTCAGCCCCGCCGATCTGGTGGTGCCGGTCGAGGTTCTCAGTGCCGACGAACTCGGCACCCTGATGGCTGAACAAGACGTCGTGATGACGGCCTGAGGGAGAGCGGAAACCATGCCGATGCTGCACACGGTCAACAAATCGCCCTTCCAGACCACGACACTGGAGAGCTGCCTGCGCCTGGCGAAGAAGGGCAGCGCGGTGCTGCTTATCGAGGACGCGGTTTATGGCGCGCTTGACGGTACCGCCGTTTCCGCCCGCGTGGCGAAACGCATGAAGGAATTGAAATTCTACGTTCTGGGCCCCGACATCGCCGCCCGGGGGCTTGGCGAGGCCAAACTGATCGACGGCGTTACGGTGGTCGATTACGGCAATTTCGTCGATCTGGTGGCGGAACACGACGCGACCCAGGCCTGGATGTGAGACCCGGCACGAGGCGCTGAAACAAGCAGAAACGGTCCCGACGGCGGATAACGGGATGGGAATCAGGAATCAGGAGGAAGACGCATATGGGATACCAGGTTAACGGCACCACCGTCGCTGCGGACGAGGAAGGCTACATCACGGATATCAGCCAGTGGTCCCGCGAACTCGCCGCGGAGATCGCCAAGGAAGAAAAGATCGAGATGTCCGACGACCACTGGGAAGTGGTCAACTTCCTGCGCGACTACTACGAGGAGTACCAGATCGCGCCGGCGATTCGCGTGCTGACCAAGGCGGTGAAGAATTCGATGGGCCCGGAGAAGGGCAACAGCCAGTACCTGTACGAGCTGTTCCCCTACGGGCCGGCCAAGCAGGCGTGCAAGATCGCCGGCCTGCCCAAACCGACCGGCTGCATCTGAGCGCTGGAATTCCGTTCCGAGACTGCCCCCGGCGGGAGATCCCGTCGGGGACCGGGGAGGTTCGCCTGTGCTGACCGCGACCTATGCAATTCTGTTCTACCTCGCCACCGCCCTGCTGCTCGCCGGGCTGCTGGTGAAGGTGGTGCAGTATGCGCGCACGCCGGCACCGCTGAAGATTCCGACCATGCCCGCGCCGCTGACCCGGCGCGGGGTCGGTTTGCGCATTTTGCGCGAAATCGTGCTGTTCGAGAGCCTGTTCAAGTCGAACAAGTGGATCTGGCTGTTCGGCTGGGTCTTCCACGCGGCACTGCTGCTGGCGCTGATGCGGCACCTGCGCTATTTCCTTCATCCGGTCTGGGACTGGGTGGTTCTGGTGCAACCCTTTGGCATGTATGCCGGCTTTGCCATGCTGGGCGGCCTGGCCGCGCTGTGGGGCCGGCGCATCGCGGTCCAGCGTATCCGGTATATCAGCACACCCTCGGACCATCTGATGCTGGTGCTGCTGATCGGCATCGCCGCCAGCGGGCTGGGTCTGCGCTATGTTGCGCGCACCGATATCGTCGCCCTCAAACAATTCATCCTCGGTCTGATCCGCTTCGACTGGCAGCCCATGCCGGCCGACCCGGCGCTGATGCTGCATCTGGGGCTGGTCATCCTGCTCATGATCGTCTTCCCCTTCTCCAAGCTGCTGCATGCGCCAGGCCTGCTGTTCAGCCCGACCCGCAACCAGACCGACGACGCGCGCGAACGGCGGCATCTGGCGCCCTGGGCAGCGCGTCTCGAAGCCGGCGGGGAATAGGCCATGAACGAGTACAAGATCCCCGAACTCGGCGATTACGCGACCATTCCCGACCTCGACCCGGGGTCGATGTCGCATTCCCATCCGTTCCCGGCCGCGCCCGAACACCAGACGGCGCTGGGTTTCCCGGGAGAGCTGGTCGAGGACTGGCACGACCAGGCGATCGGCAAGCTCGGCGAGCTTCTGGAAAAATCGCGCGGCCTGCGCGTGTTCCTGGATTCCTGCGTGCACTGCGGCGCCTGCACCGACAAGTGCCACTATTTCCAGGGTACGGGCGATCCGAAGAACATGCCGGTCGCCCGGCAGGATCTGCTGCGCAAGGTCTATCGCCGGCATTTCACGCCCTGGGGGAAATTCCCGCTGACCCGCTGGCTGGTCGGGGCCGAGGATCTGACCGAAGCGGTGCTGGACGATTGGTACAGCTATTTTCACCAATGTTCGCAGTGCCGGCGGTGTTCGGTCTATTGCCCCTACGGCATCGACACGGCCGAGATTTCCATGGCCGCGCGCGAGATCATGGATCACATCGGCAAGGGCCAGAAATACTGCAACGAGATCATCGGCAAGGTCCACAAGATCGGCAACAATCTGGGCCTGCCGGGCCCGGCGCTGGCCAATACGCTGGAGGGGCTGGAGGAAGACATCCTCGAGGAGACCGGCGTCGCGGTGCGCCTGCCGCTGGACGAAAAGGGCGCGGACATCCTGCTGGTGACGCCCAGCGCCGATTTCTTCGCCGAGCCCCATGTCGACGGGCTGATCGGCTATGCCAAGGTGTTCCACCAGGCCGGGGCAAGCTGGACGATCAGCACCCATGCCTCGGAAGCCGCCAATTTCGCCATGTTCATCGGCTCCTACGAGCAGATGCGCGAAATCGCGCTGCGCATCCGCAAGGCGGCGCTGGATCTGGGCGTCAAGCGCATCGTCTTCGGTGAATGCGGCCACGCCTGGCGGGTCGCCTACAGCTTCCTGAACACCCTGGCCGGGCCGTTCGACTTCCTGGACCGGAATTACCCCATCCCGCAGCATATCTGCGAATACACCCACGACCTGATCGAGCAGGGCAAGCTGAAGCTCGACCGATCGAAGAACGACCACATGACGCTGACCTTCCACGATTCCTGCAACGTGGCGCGGGCCACCCGCATGGGCGACATGCCGGGCGGCCAGTTCGAGATCCCGCGCGCGATCATCCGCGCCTGCTGCAACAATTTCGTCGACATGGCACCGGACACCATCCGCGAGGGCACCTATTGCTGCGGCGGCGGCGGCGGGCTGCTGACCGACGATCTGATGGAGCTTCGGGTCAAGGGCGCCAAGCCGCGCATGGAAGCGCTGACCACGGTCATCAAGGAGTCCGGCGTCACCCACATGGCCGCCATCTGCGCCATCTGCAAAAGTCAATTTTCCAAGGTGATGCCGAAATACGGCATCGGCATGGACCGCATCGTCAGCCTGCACCAGCTGGTCGGCAACGCCATCGTGCTGGACCGCGCCGGCGACGGAAGTTCGGGGGAGTGACCGGCATGGACGGGGAACGGGGAAAACTTAACCAGGACGGATCTACCATGGACGATACCAAGCTGACGTTCCGCCGGTACAAGGACGGCGACCACGCCCCCCGGCCGTGGCAGGAAGAAATTTTCACCGCCGACGAATCGCACAAATGCCCAACCTATGTACACCGGACACCGCCCTGCCAGGGAAGTTGCCCGGCCGGCGAGGACATCCGCGGCTGGCTGAACATCGCGCGCGGACTCGAAAAGCCGCCGGCGGGCATGAACTGGCAGGAATATGCGTTTTTCCGACTGACCGAATCCAACCCCTTCCCCGCCGTCATGGGTCGCGTCTGCCCGGCGCCCTGCGAGGACGGGTGCAATCGCAACGAGGTCGAGGATCACGTCGGCATCAACGCGGTCGAGCAGTATATCGGCGACTATGCGCTGGAACACGGGCTGAAGCTGCGCGCCGCCGGGCCGGATACCGGCAGGAAGGTCGCGGTGATCGGCGGCGGGCCGGCAGGCCTGGCCTGCGCCTATCAGCTTCGCCTTATGGGCCACGCGGTCACGGTCTTCGATTCGCATTCCGAACTGGGCGGCATGATGCGCTATGGCATTCCCGGCTACCGGACGCCCCGCGATGTGCTGGATGGCGAGATCAAGCGGATTCTGGATCTCGGCGTGGCGACGCGGATGAAGACCAAGGTCGGTGTCGACGTGACCATGGCCGAACTGGAGGCCGAATTCGACGCGGTTTTCCTCGGCCTGGGCGCTCAATCGGGCCAGGCCCTGCCGGTGCCGGGCGGCGACGCCTCGAACTGCATCAGCGGCATTGCCTTTCTGGAGGCCTTCAACGACGGCCGCCTGAAGCATGGCGCCCAGCGCGTTCTGGTCATTGGCGGCGGCGATACGGCGATGGACGTGGCCGCGGTGGCACGGCGCCTGGGTCACGTCACGCAGAGCCATGAAAAGGACCGGCCGGAATATGTCGTGCTGGGCCAGACCGCCCATGACGTGGCCAGCGTCGCCACCCGCCAGGGCGCCGACGTTACCGTGGTTTACCGGCGGCCGGTGGACAAGATGCCGGCGGCGAAGATGGAGATCGAGCACGTCACCCAGGAGGGCGTGAAGATTCGCGGTTCGCTGATTCCGGTCGAGGCGATCAAGGGCCCCGACGGCCGGGCGACCGCGCTGCGCGTCGCCGAAGTCGACTGGACCGGCGGCAAGATGACGGTCAAGGAAGGCTCGGAATTCGACATGCCCTGCGATCTGATCGTTGCCGCGATCGGCCAGGTGGGCGACTTGTCCGGGATGGAGACCCTGGACAACGGCAAGGGGCTGATAAATGCCGACAAGTTCTATCGCGCCACGGGCCGCGCAAACCTGTTCGTCGGCGGCGACATCGTCAAGCCGCACCTGCTGACCACGGCGATCGGCCATGCCTCGGTGGCCGCCGAGGGGATTTCCCATTTCATGTCCGGCAACGAACCGGCCCGCCGGCCCAAGGTCGACAAGCACCATTTCAGCCTGCTGGAGAAGCTGCGCGAGGTGAGCCTGGAACCCACCGAATACGATCACATCCAGGCGCGCGGCACCTGCGATGCACCCTATGCCGTGCACAATTACGAGGATCGCTCGTCCGTGGAAATCGCGCCGGCGGATCAATTGTTCCTGGGCCATTTCAAGTTCGAGGCCCGCAACAAGCGCCAGGAGAAGCATATCGGGCCGGAGGCCGTGCTGGGCCATTTCGGCGAACGGATACAGGGGCTGAGCGAGGACGAGGCCAAGAGCGAGGCGGATCGCTGCATGAGCTGCGGGCTGTGCCTGGAATGCGACAACTGCGTGATCTATTGCCCGCAGGATGCCGTGCACCGGGTGGCCAAGGACAAGCGGACCATGGGCCGTTACGTCGAGACGGACTACGACCGCTGTATCGGTTGCCATATCTGCGCCGATGTCTGCCCGAGCGGCTATATCCAGATGGGCCTGGGAGAATAGGCGGCCATGCGGGCGATCCTGCTTGGCCTGACCCTGCTTGGCCTGACCCTGCTGTTGCAGCCCGCGCTGGCGGGCGCCGACGAAGGCGTGCCGGCGCCGACGATTATCCGCGGCAAGGGCGAGGCCTGCATCGCCGCCAGCGACTATATGCGCCGTTTTCACATGCAGGATCTGGTGCACAAGCGCGACGCCACCATGCATGACGGCATCCGCACACCGAAATTCAGCCTGAAGGAATGCGTATCCTGCCACGCCGCAACGGGATCGGACGGGCGCCCCGTGCCGGTGAACGCGAAAGGCCAGTTCTGCGAAAGCTGCCACGAATATGCCGCGGTCAGCATCGATTGCTTCGAATGCCACGCCACCGTCCCGGCGGATGAACGCCAGGCGGCAGCCCCTTTACCGATGACCGCCGACGCATCGGGGGCAGTACAATGAGCACCCGCCGCGACGATACCGGTTTCGATCTTCAGCGGCGCCGCTTCCTCAGCGCCGCCGCCGCCGCGGCGGGCATTGTACTGGCGCCGGGCGTCACGCTTTACGGTGTCGGTACCCCGGCCAATGCCGCGGGGCGCGATCCCGGGCAGCCGGTCACCGCCGCCACCCGCTGGGGCATGCTGATCGACGTCAACGCCTGCGCCGCCGACTGCGATGCCTGCGTGACCGCCTGCGCCACCGAGAACGGGCTGACCGGCCACGGCCGGCCGGCGACCGACGCGCAGTGGATCCGCAAGGTGTCGTTGCGCGACCCGCGGACCGGCGCCGAGCGCAGCCTGCCGGTGATGTGCCAGCATTGCGCCGAACCGCCCTGCGTCGATGTCTGCCCGACCGGCGCCTCGTTCAAGCGCGCCGACGGCATCGTTCTGGTCGACAAGCATATCTGCATCGGCTGCCGCTATTGCATGATGGCCTGCCCCTACAAGGCGCGTTCCTTCGTGCATGAGGCGATTTCGGACCAGAAGCCCCACGCACCGCGCGGCAAGGGCACGGTCGAGAGCTGCACCCTTTGCGTTCACCGCGTCGATGCCGGGGACACGCCAGCCTGCGTCGAGGCCTGTTCGGCTGTCGGGCGCGAGGCGATGCTGTTCGGCGACCTGGCCGACCCGGACAGCGAAATCTCGCGGCGCGTCGCCGCCTACGCGACCACGCGCATCCGCGCCGACCTGGGCACCGACCCGGGCGTGTT
>JAHELM010000362.1 GCA_024644185.1 Rhodospirillales bacterium
CTGCATGACGTCAGTTTCTGGGCGGATATCCGGTCGGAACTGGCCCGAAGCAATCGGGAACTCACCCGATTGGCCCGCCACGACCATCTGACCGGACTGTTCAATCGGCCGATGTTTCTGGATACGCTGGACCTGGCAAATTCCCGGCTTGCGCGCCTCGGCGGGCGTCTAGGGGTTCTGTATGTCGATCTTGACGGGTTCAAGCCGGTCAATGACCGGTACGGACATCATACCGGCGACCGGGTCTTGATCGAAGTGGCTGGGCGTCTGCGGCGTGCGGTGCGCACCAGTGACGTCGTGGCCCGCCTTGGCGGCGACGAATTCGGGGCGATCCTCGAAAACCTGCGCGCGCCCGAAGATGCGCTGCGCATCGCCAGGCATATCGTCGAGACGATTGCCGTGCCATTCGACGTCGACGGCACGCAAATTTCCATATCCGCCAGCATCGGTGCCGTCGTTGCCGGACATAAGCAACCCGATGCCTCCGCCATGGTCGGTCAGGCCGACCGCATGATGTACGAGGCGAAGCGTCGCGGGCCGGGTCAAATAGCCCTCGGACACGCCGATCCGGACGTGGAATCGCCGTGATCGGACGGGCCCGGCGACGGGGCGGGGCGGGCAGGTTTTGGTGCCAATCCGGTTAATGCATTGAATATAAATAAAATTCCAATGCTTGCCGTGTAACGGCCGGATACATATACTCCCGCGCACCGTGCGTTTGGTTAAGGTTTTAGGGAGCAACGAATGTCACCTCTTCTTCCTCCTGACTACCGTCCCAGCGAAGATGAGGAGTTCATGAGCCCCATGCAGCTGGAATATTTCCGGCAAAAGCTGCTGGGGTGGCGTGCCGAATTGCTGGCGGATTCGAACGAGACGCTGTCGAGCCTGCAGAATGAGAGTCTGGCCGAGCCTGACCTTGCGGATCGGGCCACGCGGGAAACCGACCGGGCGATCGAACTGCGTACCCGCGACCGCGAGCGCAAGCTTATTTCCAAGATCGATGAGGCTTTGCGGCGTATCGACGAGGGGACCTATGGATATTGCGAGGAAACCCAGGAGCCGATCGCGTTGCGGCGGCTGGAGGCGCGCCCGATCGCGACTTTGAGCCTGGAGGCGCAGGAACGGCACGAGAGGATGGAACGGACCCACCGCGACGATTGAATCGTGGTGTCTCGTTCCGCATAAATTTGAAACGATCCATATTCAATTCCCTGCCGCGGCGGGGCGGGTGCGCCGGATTTGGCGCCCGGCCGCGGGATGCAAGGGGAAACCTTTTTTTGTTATTGCGGCGGGAACCGGTCCGCAGTTAACCCGGATTTAACTCGAAGGATGCTTTTTATAGTCCGCAGATTCGGGGTTTCCCAATATCCAGGCGGAGCGGATCGCAGGAGTGGAGCTGAGATGGCCATCGATTACAATATGCCGATCCTGATAGTCGACGACTACAGGACCATGCTGAAAATTATCAGGAATCTTCTTAAGCAATTGGGCTTCACCAACGTCGAGGAAGCGACCGACGGCAGCGAGGCCCTCGGCAAGCTGCGCGACGGCGAGTTCGATCTGGTGATTTCGGATTGGAACATGGAGCCGATGACCGGCCTTCAATTGCTGAAGGAAGTTCGCGCCGACGAGCGGCTGCGCGCCGTACCGTTCATTATCATCACGGCCGAGAGCAAGATCGAGAACGTGGTGGCCGCGAAGGAAGCTGGCGTCAGCAATTACATCGTCAAGCCGTTTAACGCGGCGACGCTGAAGGCCAAGCTGACCAGCGTGCTGGGCCCGTTCTGAGGTTTCGGCCGCCGGCGCGTGGGTATGGGGCTGCGCCGGTCGCCGACACGGGCTATAATGATTCGATGATGACAGCGCTTGAAGCCCCGATGGGGCGCGTCACTGCCCAGAAAGCGTGCCGGGAGACGAAGTCGATGCAGATTGCAGCGCGTTCCGCCCTGTCCCGGACCTTCGCGATTTCGCTGATGGTTGCGTCACTTTTGGTGGCGTTCGCCATATCGGCCTGGGCGGCGGACGTGGTGCGAACACGCGGCTGGTCGCACACGACCTATGGCCGGATCATCTTCGACTGGCCGAAGCCTGTCACCTTCGATGCCAGGATCGACGGCGCCACGTTGACGATCAAGTTCGCGCGTCCCATGGATGCCGATCTCGACCGGGTTCTGAAATACCTCTCCGGATATGTAACCGGGGCACAACTTTCTTCCGATGGCCGGACAGCAACATTTGCATTGGCCGGACTGTTCGACCTCGACAGCTTCAGTTCGGGAAATTCAGTAATCCTCGATCTCAGGCGGGGCCAGGCGGCGGTCGAAGAACGGCCGCGCGATGCCAAGGTCACGGTGCTGCGCGTGCGTGTGGGCAGGCATCCCGGATTTACCCGGCTGGTGTTCGATTGGCTGGATCCGGTGGATTACCGGGTATCGCGCGACGGCAGCAAGGTGACGATGATTTTTGCCCAGTCCGGTACGATCGACGTCGCCGCACTCGACTCGGACCTCCCCAAGCCGGCTTTCGGAACGCCGGCGGCGCATTCCGAGGGCAAGAGCCTCGTGCTCGATCTCCGGGTGCCGGAACAGTCGTATATTCGCCATTTCCGCGACGACGCAAAAATCGTGCTCGACATACAGGAAGAGGGCGGCGATTTTGGCGGCATGGTCGCGGCCGATCCCGGCCAGGGGGGGATGGTCATGCAGGCGATCTCGCCGAGCGGTGAACTCCTCGTGATACCGGCGATGGTCGGGACGACGGTGGCCCTTGAACGGCGGATTCCGCTGGTCACGGAAAACGTTGCCGAAATGCCCGCGGAGGGCGTGTCGGGGGCGACGCCGATGTCGCTATACGACCTGAATGCCAACGGCGTGCCGCGTAATCTTCTTCTGTATCCCGCGTCCGCACAGCCTCGTCCCAGCACCGCCAACGGCGGTTGATTCCCGGCCGGCCTGCAACGACCCGCAACGGCCCGCGTGTAGTGCGGATTGCCGTCTGCTGGCCATGATTCCGTTTTCCCGGATCGCATCGGATGTGGCAGAGTAGCGACATGACATTTTGCGCTGCCTCTTCGCCCCGCCCGGACACGGTATGACAACTGGACCGAAGTCGCCCGGACGTTCGCATGCGCCCGGGGTTGGCCGTTTCGGGTTGTGGCGACGGCTGCGCGCGGCGTTTGACGGGGGCGCGCTGCTTGCCTTCGAGACCGCGGCCGACGGTATGCTGGCCGTGCCGTCCACCGGGGGGGCAGGTGCCGCGAACGCGGCGTTGCGTGCCATTCTCGATTGCCCGCGAGGGGGCATTACGCTGGATTTCCTGCTTGAGGGCCTCGTCCGGACCGGGTTGACGGTCGATGCCGCCGAACGTCTGCGCCAGGCCGCCCGGCTGGAAGAAACAGATGCGATAGCCTTCGATGCGCTGTCCGGCGGTGCGCAGGAGATCGGCGTTCGACCGCTGCCGGGTGGCGGAAGTGTCTGGACACTCCGACGCTTGTCGGCGGCCGAATCCCATGCCTCTGTCTCTGATTCCGGCCTGTATACGCTGGATTCGGCTGGCCGGTTTCTGTTTGCGAACCCGACGATGGCGGAAT
>JAHELM010000363.1 GCA_024644185.1 Rhodospirillales bacterium
GACGTATCCGGGGCCTGCGACATGGCCGCCGCCGGGAAATCCGTGCTGACGGACACCTATGGCGAACAGATTGCCGTCTTCTGCCAGGCGGTGCGTGGCGATCGCGAGGCGGCCAGCTTCGGCGCCGGGTTGCTGCGCGACGCCGGAACCCTCGACGACCCCGTATTCTTCGCGCTAGCCGACGCGCTGATGGGCACGGGCAAGGTGAAAATCGCCAGCCTGAAGGCGCCGACACCGCTGCATCTGGCGATGGCGCGGGCGGTCAAGGCGAAGTTGCCGGCCGATGTGCTGGGTAGTGCTTCGCCGCTGATCCTGCGGGCGCTGGCGGATCATCCCGGGCTCGGCGATCCGGACAGGCTCACCGCCGCCGAGGCGGCGGCGCGCGCCGGCGCTATCGGACCGCGCGATCTGGCGGCGCATTATGCCGCGGTTGCTTTCACCCCGACCGATCTGGGCAAGGCGCTGAGCCGTGCCGACGGCAAGCGCGGCCCGGTCGAGCGGGCCTTGCTGTATCAGGCGGAGGGTCAGCAGACCCTGCCGGTAGCGCAGGCCTCGGTGCTGCAAAAGGCGTTGCGCACGGCGATGGCCGACGGGATCTATCCGCTGACGGTGCAGGTGTATCTGCCGGTACTCGAACGGCTTCAGCCGGCCGCGGAACTGAACTGGTTCGCGGCCGATGCGGCCCGCGCCCTGCTGGTGGCCGGGCGCGCCGACCTGGCTGCTACCTGGGCGGCGGCACCGCTGGCGCCCGAGGATGCCGGGCAACAGAAATCGGCGACGTTGCTGTGGCCCTTGCTGCGGCTGGCCGAAGGGCCGGCGCGGGGCATGGACGAGTCCGGGCACGATTCGTGGCTGACGGCGCTGGGTTCGGACGATCCGGCGGCAAATCGCCGGGTGGCGCTGGCCTATGGGCTGATGCAGGCGCTCGACGATCCGCAGCCCGACCGGCGCTGGCTGGCGTTGCTGCGCGGCGCCGGGCGGGTTTCCGCGCAGGTTCCCGACCTGGCCTATCTCAGGGCCTTCCGGCAGGCTGCCGCGGCGGGCCGGAAGGCCGAGACGGTGCTGCTGGCGCTGTTGGTGCTGGGGCAGGACGGCGTGGCCGGCATGCCCGCCGGTTCCATGGCCGAGATCGTCGACGGCCTGAACCGCGTCGATCTGGGCGAGGAGGCACGCCGTCTGGCCATCGAGGCGGCGCTGGCGTCCGGGTTGTGAGCGCCGCCGCCGATCTGGAAGGCTTTCTGGAAATGCTGGTCGCCGAACGGGGCGCCGCCGCCAATACCGTGATGGCCTATCGCCGCGACCTGCGGGACTATATCGCGCATCTGGCCCGCCGCCGGCTGACCCCGCGCGATGCATCGAGCGACGCCATCCGCGCCTGGCTGAAGGCGATGTCGGATGCCGGGATGGCGGCCAGCACGGCCGCCCGGCGCCTGTCGGCGGCGCGCCAGTTCCACCGCTTCCTGTTCTCGGAAGGGCGGCGCGGCGACGACCCGACGGCGATCCTCGACAGCCCGCGCCGGTCGCGTCCGCTGCCGAAGATCCTGGGCGAGGACGAGGTCTCGCTGCTGCTGACGGTTGCCGCCGGACGGGACGATCCGGCCGGGCTGCGCATGACGGCGCTGCTGGAACTGCTCTATGCCACGGGCCTGCGCGTGTCGGAACTGGTCAGTCTGCCGCTGGCCGCGGTGGCGCGCGACCAGGACGTCATCGCCGTGCGCGGCAAGGGCGGACGCGAACGCATCGTTCCCCTGACCGACAAGGCGCGCGCGGCGGTGCGGGCCTATCGCGCGGCGCGGCCCGCGTTCCTGGCTGGCGGCGGTGACTCGCGCTGGCTGTTTCCGTCCGACGGCGAGAGCGGCCATCTGACACGCCAGCGCCTGGGGCAATTGCTGAAGGACCTGGCGATCCTGGCCGGAATCGAACCGGCGAAGGTCAGCCCGCATGTGCTGCGTCACGCCTTTGCCAGCCATCTTCTGGCGCATGGCGCCGATCTGCGCGCGGTGCAGCAGATGCTGGGCCATGCCGATATCTCGACCACGCAGATCTACACCCATGTGGCGCGCGAGCGGCTGGCCGCCCTGGTCAGGTCCAAACATCCGCTGGCCTTGCGCGGCAAGCGGGGCGGGAACAACAGAGGATGAGCGGCCGGCGCGCACCGGGGGCGCCGGTTTTCGTTGACCGGGGCCGGTCTGGCTGGCTACGCTGCGCTGCAACATAACGAAATTCGAGCCGGGGGCGTGCCATGAGCTTCACCATCGTCGAACAGGCGCCCGCGCGGCGCAACCGCAGCGAACTCGCGGTGCCGGGCAGTCGTCCGGAACTGTTCGAAAAGGCTGCGAAATCGGCGGCCGACGTAATTTTTCTCGATCTCGAGGATTCGGTGGCGCCGGACGAGAAGCCGAAGGCGCGCAAGAACGTGATCGCGGCGCTGAACGACATCGACTGGGGAAACAAGACGATATCGCTGCGCATCAACGGGCTCGATACGCATTTCATGTATCGCGACGTGGTCGACGTGCTGGAACAGACCGGCGAGCGGCTGGACCTGATCATGATCCCGAAGGCGGGCACGGCGGCCGATGTCTACGCGGTCGACATGCTGGTGACGCAGATCGAGACGGCCAGGGGCCGCAAGTCGCGCATCGGCTTCGAGATGATCATCGAGACCGCGCTCGGCATGATGAATGTCGATGCCATCGCCGCCGCCAGCCCGCGCAACGAATCGCTGCATTTCGGGGTTGCCGATTACGCCGCGTCCACGCAGGCGCGCACAACCGGCATCGGCGGGCCGCATCCCGATTACGGTGTGCTGACGGATCGCCAGGGCGATGCCCCGCGCGACTATCACTGGGGCGATATGTGGCATTACGCGATTTCCCGCATGGTGGTGGCGGCGCGGGCGAACGGGCTGCGCCCGGTCGACGGGCCGTTCGGGGATTTTTCCGACGCCGAGGGGTTTCGCGCTCAGGCGCGCCGTGCCGCGGTGCTGGGCTGCGAGGGCAAATGGGCGATCCATCCCAGCCAGATCGCGCTGGCCAACGAGGTCTTCAGCCCCTCGGAGGCCGAACTGACCAAGGCGCGGCGCATCCTGGAGGCGATGGCGGTGGCGCGGACCGAAGGCAAGGGCGCGGTCTCGCTGGACGGCAGGCTGATCGACCTCGCCTCGATCCGCCAGGCCGAAGCCCTGTTGAGCAAGGCCGCCGGCTGACCCGGGGGGGCGCGGTGTCGGGGCGCCGCGGGGCCATGGCGTCATGGCGCCGGAATTCTTTGTGGACGGGGGCCTGTTAGGACTATATTAACAGCCGCCCGGCTATGTCATGGCGCTGGGGGCGCATGACGGAAAAAAGCAGGAGACCCATGAAAACTTTTCTCGATTTCGAAAAGCCGATCGCCGAACTGGAAGGCAAGATCGAGGAACTCCGCCATTTGTCCGATGTGGGCGATCTGAATATCGCCGAGGAAGTTTCCAAGCTGACCGGCAAGGCGCAGCGGATGTTGCGCCAGACCTACGAGAAGCTGGATCCCTGGCAGAAGGTTCAGGTGGCCCGGCATCCCGAGCGGCCGCATTTCGGCGATTACGTC
>JAHELM010000364.1 GCA_024644185.1 Rhodospirillales bacterium
GGCTTTGTTCTCGCATGTTCGCCCTTGGAAATATTTTTGCCAGGTTGACATAATCTGTCCTAGGAAACAATAGAAAATAAGAACAAAAAGAGAATATTTTGGACGGATGCCACGCTTCCCCAATTTTCCATAATTCCACTGCTGAATCCCGCGAACGGGGTTGTTTGCCGGAAATCTTGCAGCCGTGTCCGGGCGATGCCACCGCCGACGGAGTCCCGCCACGTGTCCGCCGTCCTCTGGCCCCGCAACACCCGCACTGGACATCGGGGCCGGTTTGGGCGATTCCTGTGCGGGCCTTGATCCTGTACTTTTGGGGGCTTGTTCCGTCTTGATCGATTTCCGGCCGATTCTGTTCATCGTCGGCGTTCTGCTGGCGACTCTGGCGGCGGCGATGGTGCTGCCGGCGGTGGCGGATGCGGCCGTGGGCAATCGGGACTGGCAGGTGTTCGCCATCTCGGCGGCGCTGACGCTGTTCGTCGGCGGGATCCTGGTGCTGTCCACGCGCGGCCTGGCGCGGGGCGGGATCGGCCTGCGCCAGGCCTTTGTGCTGACCACGCTATGCTGGCTGGTGATCCCCACCTTCGCGGCGCTGCCCTTCATGTTCGCCGACCTGAAGCTGGACTACACCGATGCCTTCTTCGAGGCGAAGTCGGGCGTCACCACCACCGGGGCCACGGTCATCGTCGGGCTGGACCATGCGGCGCCCGGCATCCTGCTGTGGCGGGCGTTGCTGCAATGGCTGGGCGGCATCGGCATCATCGCCATGGCGCTGGTCGTGCTGCCCATGCTGCAAGTGGGCGGGATGCAGTTGTTCCGCATGGAGTCCTCCGACCGGTCGGAGAAGGCGCTGCCGCGGGCGGCGCAGTTCGCGGCCTGGACCGGGTTCCTGTATCTGGGTTTCACGCTGCTCTGCGCGGCGCTGTATCGCCTGGCCGGCATGGGCGGGTTCGACGCGGTGGCGCATGCCATGACCACCATCGCCACCGGCGGCTTTTCTACCCGCGATTCCTCGGTTGGCTTCTACAAGGAGCCGCTGATCGATCTGGTCGCCATAATCTTCATGCTGATCGGCAGCCTGCCCTTCGTGCTGTATGTGCGGGCGGTGCGCGGGGCGCCGGGAATGCTGTGGCGCGACGAGCAGGTGCGCTGGTTCCTCGGCATCGTGCTGATGGTGGTGTCGGCGATGACGATGTACCTGGTCTTCCTGCGCGGCGTCGCCGGGCCGGACGCGCTGCGGATGGCGGCGTTCAACGTGGTCTCGGTGATTACCGGCACCGGCTATGCCACCACCGATTACGGCGCCTGGGGCGGTTTCGCCGTCACGTCGATGTTCTGCGTCATGTTCATCGGCGGCTGCGCCGGGTCCACCACTTGCGGAATCAAGGTGTTCCGGCTGCAGGTGCTGTATGCCTCGGCCAATATCCAGGTCCGCCGGCTCTTGCAGCCGAACGGCGTATTCATCCCTTATTACAACGGCAAGCCGATCCCCGATGCGGTGACCGAATCGGTGATGGCCTTCTTCTTCCTGTTCCTGCTGTGCTTCATGGCGATTGCCGTGGGGTTGAGCCTGGCCGGGCTGGACTTCATCACGGCGGTGTCGGGCGCGGCCACCGCCATCAGCAATGTCGGGCCCGGCCTCGGCCCGATCATCGGCCCGGCCGGCAATTTCGCCAGCCTGCCCGACCCGGCGAAATGGCTGCTGGCGGCCGGCATGTTGCTGGGGCGGCTGGAACTGTTTACCGTGCTGGTGCTGCTGATGCCCAGCTTCTGGCGTGCGTAGCGGCGGATGGCTCCGGTCGGTTGGCTGAACTGGGCCATTGATTGCGGGATTTCGAAACTTTCGGGTAATTTGCGCTTCCCCTGTGGACCTGTCTCAAATACCCTTCCATCGAGCATTGCCAATACGCGACATGGCGAATTCCATCGCAGAGGGGGTACGATGAAACTGAAGCCATTTCTGATCCTCGCGGCACTGGCCGTGGTGATGGCCGGTGCGATCGGATTCGACGGCCGGGCAGCGCGGGCGCATGAGTCCGGGCCGGTGGCCGGCGAGGTGCCGGGCGAAACCCTTGGCACGACCAGCGATGCCGACTTCTGGCGGGCGATCCGCCAGGGCGAGGCCGCCAAGGTCAGCATCCCGGACAGGCAGGCCGCGGTGCTGATCCAGTCCGAGGGCGAGACCTGGCGCAACCTCCGCAACGGGCCGATCTCACTCTTCGGGGGCTGGCTGCTGCTGGGTATCGTCGTCGTGATCGGCGTGTATTTCGCGGTTCGCGGCCGGATCCGCATCGATGGCGGGCGTTCCGGCCGGACGGTGCAGCGCTTCACCCAGTGGCAGCGCATCTCGCACTGGTTCGCGGCGGCGCTGTTCGTGCTGCTGGGGTCGACCGGGCTGGTGATGCTGTTCGGGCGCTACGCGCTGAAGCCGGTGCTGGGGGCCGAGGCGTTCGCCGCCATCGCCAGCGCCTCGCTGCAGGCGCACAACCTGTTCGGGCCGATGTTCATCATCGCCGTGGTCTGGTTGTTCGTATTCTTCCTCAAGGGCAATTTCTTCTCGCGCGTGGATATCGGCTGGATCGTCCGGCTGGGCGGCTTCTTTGGCGGCCATGCCAGCTCGGGCTTCTACAATTTCGCCGAGAAGAACTGGTTCTGGATGGCGGTGACGCTGGGCGCCCTGCTGTCGACCAGCGGCATCGTGCTGGACTTCCCGACGCTGCTGGAAGACCGGCAGGCGCAGCAGCTTGCCCATCTCGGCCATGCCGTGGCGGCGATCGTGTTCATCGGCGTCGGGCTGGGCCATATCTATCTCGGTGCGATCGGCGTCGAAGGGGCACTGGAGGCCATGACCCGGGGCGATGTCGACGTCAACTGGGCCAAATCGCATCACGACCTCTGGTACGAGGACGTGGTGGCCAAGGACGCCGCCAAGGCCGGCGGCGAATGACAGAGGGGGCAAGGACATGAGCTTTCTTCAATTGACCGAGGGCCCGCTCTGGTATGTGGCGCTGGCCGTATTCGTCATCGGCGTGGCCTGGAATCTGATCGGCATCCTGGCGCTGCGGGTGCGCGCGGACAGCGCCGTCGCGCGCAAATCGCCGATGGGCGGGGCGATCAAGGCAATCTTCCTGCACATGGCGCCGCATGGCGGGTTCTTCAGTCGCACCGCCTATCACGTGATCGTCGGCTATATCTTCCATATCGGCCTGTTCGCCGTTCTGGTGTTCGGGGCGCCGCATGTGACCTTCATCCGCGAATGGACAGGGCTGTCCTGGACCCCGCTGCCGCGCTGGGGCTTCGTCATCGTGGGCGAGGCGGCGCTGGGCGGGCTGCTGCTGATGTGGATCCGCCGCCTGACCGATCCGGTGATGCGGCAGATCTCCGACCGCGACGACCATATCGGCACCGGCCTGACCATGCTGGCCATGCTGACCGGGTGTTTCGCGCTGGGTGAGGCGAACGATTCGCTGCGGGCGGTCCACATGCTGAGCGTCGAGCTGCTGATGCTGTACTTCCCGTTCAGCCGGCTGATGCATGCCTTCACCTTCCTGTTCAGCCGCGCCTTCATGGGGGCGG
>JAHELM010000365.1 GCA_024644185.1 Rhodospirillales bacterium
CTATATGAGCGAGGGCAACGATTTCTGGAGATGGGGCGCGTGACGGCGGAGGAACGGGCGCGCCTGGCCGCGTGGCTGGCCGGGGCGGCGGGGGCGCGGGCGGTGACGCTGCGCGAGGCCGACAAGCTGTCGGGTGGCGCCATTCAGCAGAACTGGGGCCTTAAGGTCGAAGTCGCCGGCGGCCCTTACGGTGGAATGCATGACTGGGTGCTGCGCACGGATTCGCCCAGCGGCGTGGCAACCAGCCTGGGGCGGGTACAGGAATTCGCGCTTCTGGTGGCGGCGCACGGCGCCGGGGTGACGGTGCCGCGACCGCTGTTCCTGTGCCCGGACCGCGCGGTCCTGGGAAAGCCCTTCTATGTGATGGAGCGGGTCGCGGGCCGGGCGGAGGGGCACATCCTGGTGCGCGACCCGAAGATCGCGGAATGGGGCGAGGCGATGGCCGGGCGGCTGGGCCGGGAACTGGCCCGCATCCACACGATCCGGCCGCCGCGCCCCGATCTCGGGTTCTTGACGATGCCGGACGGGCCGGCCGCGGCATCGCGCATCGCCACCTATCGCGGCTATCTGGACGCGCTGCCGGAGGCGCATCCGGTGCTGGAATGGGCGCTGCGCTGGCTGGAACGGCACGCGCCGCCGGCCGGCGACGTCGTGCTGTGTCACAGCGATCTCCGCACCGGGAACTATATGGTTCACCAGGGAGAGCTGACCGGCATCCTCGACTGGGAATTCGCCGCCTGGGGCGATCCGATGGAGGATATCGGCTGGTTCTGCTATCGCTACTGGCGTTTCGGCGCGGATGCGCGCGAGGCCGGCGGCATCGGCAGCCGCGCGGCCTTCTATCGCGGCTATGAGGCGGAGTCCGGGCGGGGCGTGGCGCGCAATCAAATCCCGTGGTGGGAGGCGCTGGCGGCCGTACGCTGGGGCGTGATCGCGCTGCAGCAGGGCGAGCGCCACCTGACGGGCGGCGAGGACTCCCTGGAACTGGCGCTGACCGGGATGCGGGCGGCGGAAACGGAACTGGATGTGTTGAATGCGATCGACCGCATGCAACAGGACGCGGCGGCATGATCCGGCGCCCGGATAGCGCCAACCTGCTGCGGGCTGCCCGGCGGACCCTGTTGGATGCGGTGGCCCCGGCACTGTCGGGGGCTGCCCGCTACAACGCGCTGATGGTTGCCAATGCGATGGCCATCGTGCTGCGCGATCTGGATGCCGGCGACAACGCGGAACGCGAGGAACTGGCGCTGTTCGAGGCGTTGTATGGCACGGAGACGGTCGACCGGGCCGGCGCCGGGGACGCGGCGCGGCTGGATGCGCTGGGCCGTCGCCTGGCGGCGGAAATTCGCGACGGGAAATGGGACGATGCGTCGCCGGCGCTGATGGCGTTGCTGCGCGCACGGGTTCGCGCGAAGCTGGCCCGAAGCAATCCGAATTTCCTGGCGGCGAGCGATGGATCGTGAGCGCGGGTATGGGCGGTACGATCGCCGCTTGACCTTCCTGCTGCTGGACTCTGTATGTACAGCATGAATCGATCAGGGAATGGAGCAGGGGCGATGACGAAACTCGGGATGACAGGATCGGCGAGACGCATCTGGATCGGGGCCGGCGTCGCGGTCCTGGCGGCGGCGGTGGTCTGGTACGCGGTATTCGCCGACCGGAAAGGGCTGCTGCTGGCCGATCCGTCGGATGCGGAACTCGTGGCCCTGGGTCGCGATGTCTACGCGGCGCACTGCGCGTCCTGCCACGGCGAGAACCTGCAAGGACAGCCGGATTGGCGCAGCCGAAATCCCGACGGCACGCTGCCGGCCCCGCCGCATGACGAAACCGGCCATACATGGCATCACCCGGACAAGATTCTCGTGCAGATCACCCGCGATGGCGGCGCGGCGGTCGCCCCGGCCGGATTCAAATCGGCGATGCCCGGCTTCGCGGGAACCCTCGACGAGCGCGAAATCCGGGCGTCGATTGCCTATATAAAGTCGCGCTGGCCGGCGGCCGAACGTCAGAAACAGGACGGCCTTACCCGCCAGAGCCGGTAATTTCGAAGGCCCGTCGGAAAACATTTAAAACACGCGGGAATGGCCCGACAGCGGTTACGGAATATTAAGGTATTAAGCACATAGTCCCTTGCAAGATGGCTGTTACCGCTGGATTCGGTCGGGTGGGCCGGTAGAAAATCTTCGATGCGGCGGCGGACAACCGAGGATGCGTTCTTGCGCTGTCTGATCGGGATGGGCTAATACGCTGTGGTGGTGGTGGTGGTAACGTTAACGGGTGACAGTGGTGGTCAGGGAAGCTCGGCTCAAGAGGGGAATGAAGGAATTTTAGGCGTCGATAGAAAACTGCCGGGCGACTCAGAACATGAACGATAGATATTTTGTGCCTTTGGTTGACGGTCTTCCGCCGGTTGCGGTCGGAGAGCGTCAATGAAAAGGAAAGTCGAAGCGACAGCGCAATTCCTGTTCGGTCGGGACGCTGAAGAGCGGGGCCTGAGGCGGGTCCTCTCCAGAATTTTCCGCGAACGCGAACTGATCATCCGGACCGATGGTCGGGTTCAGTTCCTGCGTGTCGGCGCCAAGGTGCAGATGGCGGCGGCCGGGATTCTGATCGGCGGCGCGATCTGGGCGGCAACGGCCATCCCGGTCACCGTGACCCAGGGCATCACGATCGCGACCAACAAGGCGCAGATCCTCGAAGCCAAGCTGGCCTATGAAGACCTCATCGACGAGATTACCGGATACCAGAAGACGGTCGACGCCGTAACCGGAACGCTTCGCGAAAATCGCACCGCGCTGGAAGCAAAGCTTGCCGAGATCGAGGCAACCGAGAGTCGGCTGGCAGCCGGCGGGGCCGCGCAGGCCGCGCCGCGCGCCGCGGTCGCCGCGTCGCGCCAGGTCCTGCGGCAGAATCTCGAGCAGATCAGCGGCGCGCTTCTGGGAATCGCCAGCGATGGCGAGGAACTCGATACGATGGTCGCCAAGATCCGGTCCGATCTGGCGGCCAGCAGCGACGGCCATACTCTGGTGGCGCGCGCCCGCGCCCGGCTGAAAGAGCGGGCGGAAGGCCTGGAAGTCCGTTTGTCCTCGGTCATGTCGGAAAATCAGAAGATCGATGACAGCAATGCCGCGCTGACGACGGACCTGAAGATGACGACGGCCGAGCGGGATGGCCTGTTGAAGCAGCGGACGGATCTGAGCGGCCAGATCGAAACCTTGCGCCAGCAATTGGCGGCGCTGGAGACCGAACGAGCCGATCTGACCAGCCGGAACGCCGATCTGACGGCATCCCTGGATGCGTCGCGCACGGAAGGCAGGACCCTGCTGAGTGAGCGCGATGCCGTGCAGGAACAGCTTGCGGCGCTGGATGTCGAGTTGGAATTGACGCGGAACGAGGGTAAATCCTATCAGGGCGATCTGCGCGAGATTGCCCGCAATCTTCAGGATATTACCGGCGACGGCGGAGCGCTCGACGGGTCGCGGGTCAGCTTGCGTACCCATATCGATGGCCTTTTGGCCGAGTTCACCAATCAGCAGGCGGCCAAGG
>JAHELM010000366.1 GCA_024644185.1 Rhodospirillales bacterium
ATATCGACCGTGACCAGGCCGCCGCCGGCCTGTTCCGCGCTCAGCCGTCCGCCCAGGGTTTCGAGAACCAGCGTGTCGCGGCCGGCCGCCCGCATCAGCATCGCGGCCACGCACCGCGTACCGTTGCCACAGGCCCCGGATTCGCTGCCGTCGGCATTGAGAAAGCGCAGCCGCGCATCGATGCCGGCGGTTGTCGCGGGTTCGATCAGAATGATCTGGTCGCAACCGATGCCGCGATGCCGGTCGGCGATATTGCGCGCCAGGACGGCGTCGGGCGCGGGCGTGCCATCGCGCAGATCGAGCACGACGAAATCGTTACCCAGCCCATGCATCTTGGTGAACGGGATCATCCGGTGGTCCTTTTCCGATATCTCGCCTTATATGGCGAGGATACCGGCCAAGTCCAACGCTTTCCTGTCGGCGGAGAAGCCCGGGCTATGCGCGCTATTGCCCGGAATCGGCGATCGCGCGGACCAGGCGGAGGAAACGGCTGCGCACCTCCGCCGGCATGGCATGGTACACTTCCAGAATTGCCCGGATTTCGTGGGAGTCGCCGCCGATCTCGATGCCGTCGGGACCGTCATCCGCCATCGGCCCCGGATCGTTGCTGGTGTCGTAGTCGTCGAAGAAATAGGCGGCCGGGACCCCGAGGACGCGGGAAATTTCATAAAGCCGCCCGGCGCTGACGCGGTTGGCGCCGGTTTCGTACTTGTTGACCTGCTTGAGACCGATCCCGATCCGTTCGCCAAGCGCCCGGCGGCTCAGTCCCATCTCGCGTCGGCGGCGCCAGATGCGCCCGCCGACATGGGTATCCATCGGTTCCGGCGTCTGGTCTTCGGTGGTTGTGTCCAGCATGGGGCGAGAAAGTTCCGTTCGATAAATACGATGTGGGGTATTTTACGAGAATTTAAATTAGAAGTACACAAAAAAGGGTCATCCGATACCCCCTTCGTATTTTTTTGATCGAGACGCGCTCGCGTCGCGCCGGGCAATCGCGCTTGACTCGCCACGTCGCGCCGGGTAAAAGCCGCCAGCCTGTTTTCGCAGGAAAAGTTTTGTTTCGGTCCCGAGGGGCCCCGCCGGTCCGCGAGTTTCGCGCACTGGCGCGTTTTTTGTTGGGAAAAGCCCGAACGCATGTTCGACACGCTGACGGAACGCCTGGGCGATATCTTCGAGCGGCTGCGCAAGCGCGGCGCGCTGAGCGAGGCCGATGTCTCGACGGCGTTGCGCGAAGTACGGGTGGCGCTGCTGGAGGCCGACGTCGCCCTGCCGGTGGTCAAGCGGCTGGTCGACCAGGTTACCGCCAGGGCGATCGGCACCGAGGTGCTGCGGTCGGTTACGCCCGGCCAGATGGTCATCAAGCTGGTGCATGACCAGTTGGTGGAGATGCTGGGCGGCGCGGGCGTCGATCTCGATCTGGCGGCCCCGGCCCCGGCCGCGATCATGATGGTGGGCCTGCAGGGTTCGGGCAAGACGACAACCGCCGCCAAGATCGGCAAGCGCCTGCAGGATCGCGAAAAGAAGCGCGTTCTGATGGCCTCGCTGGACGTTGCCCGCCCGGCCGCGCAGCAGCAGCTGAAGACGCTGGGCGAACAGGCCGGCGTGCCGACCCTGCCGATCGTCGCCGGGCAGCAGCCGGTGGATATCGCCCGCCGGGCGATGCAGGCGGCGCGGCTTGGCGGCTACGATCTGGTGCTGCTGGATACCGCCGGCCGGCTGCATGTCGACGAGCAGTTGATGGACGAAATGGCGGCGGTGCGCGATGCGACGCAGCCGGTCGAGACCCTGCTGGTCGCCGATGCCATGACCGGCCAGGACGCGGTCAATGTCGCCGAGGGCTTCCACAAGCGGGTCGGTCTGACCGGCATCGTGCTGACCCGGGTCGATGGCGATTCGCGCGGTGGCGCGGCCCTGTCGATGCGCGCCGTTACCGGCCAGCCGATCAAGCTGATCGGCGTCGGCGAGGGGCTGGACGCGCTTGAGGCCTTCCATCCCGACCGTATCGCCGGCCGCATTCTCGGCATGGGCGACGTCGTCAGCCTGGTCGAGAAGGCCGCCGAGACGATCGAGCAGGAAGAAGCCGAGAAGCTGGCGGCCAAGATCAAGAAGGGCACGCTGGATCTCGACGACATGGCGGCCCAGCTGCGCCAGATGCGCAGGATGGGCGGGCTGTCCGGGGTGATGGCGATGCTGCCCGGCGTCGGCAAGATGCAGCAGCAGATGGCGGCCGCCAGAATCGACGACAAGGCGATCGGACGGCAGGAGGCGATCATCTCGTCGATGACGCCGAAGGAACGGCGCAAGCCCGAGATCATCCAGGCGTCCCGCAAGCGGCGGATCGCCGCCGGATCGGGTGTCAGCGTCGCCGATGTGAACAAGCTGCTGAAGCAGCACATGACCATGGCCAAGATGATGAAACAGATGGCCAGGATGGGAAAGAAGGGGATGCTTCGTCACGGCATCCCCGGAATGCCCGGCGGCGGCGGGTTCCCGCCCCGCATGGGATGACAAGGATTTCGTTTTTCGCCCGTTGATACGGATATCGCAAACCAAACGTACTGAAGGACTGAACGCAAATGTCGCTGAAGATTCGTCTCGCCCGGGGCGGCGCGAAGAAGCGCCCCTACTACCGCATCGTCGTTGCCGATGCCCGCTCGCCGCGCGACGGCCTGTTCATCGAACGCCTCGGGTCGTACAACCCGATGGTGGCGAAGGATCATCCGGAGCGGCTGGTGCTGAAGGAAGATCGCATTCGCCACTGGCTGTCGGTTGGCGCGCAGCCCACCGATCGCGTTGCCCGCTTTCTGGCCGGCGCCAGCATGGGCGATAAGCCGGCCATCCCGGCGCAGACCAAGAAGAACCAGCCGAAAGCCAAGGCGCAGGAGCGTCTGAAGCAGGCCGAGGAAAGCGCGCGCGCGGCGGCCGAGGCCGCGGCGGCCCCGGCACCCGCCGAGACGGCGTCCGAGTAGGAAGAGGACAGCTTCGTGCATCCGGTGGCGGTCGACATGTCGAATCGAAAGCTCTGCGTTGGAGTCATCGTGGGCGCCCATGGCGTCCGCGGCGATGTGCGCGTGAAGAGCTTCACGGTCGTGCCGGAGGACCTCGCGTCCTACGGCAGGCTGGCGGATTCGTCCGGCCGCCGCGAATTCACGCTGTCGATCCTGGGTCAGGTCAAGGGGCTGTTGCGCGCCCATATCGCGGGTGTCGACGACCGCAATGCGGCGGAGGCCCTGGCCGGCGTCGAGCTCCACATCGATCGTGACGCGCTTCCCGACCCGGGGGAGGAGGAATTCTATCATTCCGACCTCATCGGGCTGCGCGCCGAGCGGGAGGATGGCAGTGTCCTCGGCACGGTTGCCGCGGTGCATGATTTCGGCGCCGGCGACGTGATCGAGATCGCGCCGCCATCGGGCGGTACCCTGGTGCTGCCCTTCACGGCGGCGGTGGTTCCGATCGTCGATCTGGCGGGCGGGCGCGCGGTGATCCGGCCGCCGGTCGAGGTCGAGGCCCGCCCCGGCGACAACGACACCGGGGACAAC
>JAHELM010000367.1 GCA_024644185.1 Rhodospirillales bacterium
GGCTCCACCGCGGGGGCAGGCGCCGCGGCGGGCTCTTCGCTCTCGACCGGGATCGACTTTTCGACAGTGGGTTCGGGCATGGCAGCAGCCAAAACCGGTGCCGGAGCAGGCGCGACGGGCACGACAGAGTCGACTGCCTCTGCCGGTACGACCGATTCAACGACCGGAGTCTTCGCTGCCTTGGCCGCGGGCCGCTTCGGTGCCTTGCGCGCGGCTGGCTTTGCCACCTTGGGCGTGGCGGGCTGACGACGCGGCTTCTTGGCCGGTTCTGCCTTTTCCGGTTGCTCCGCTGGTTCGGCATCGACAGTTTCGACTTCCGGCGCAATGACGGCTTCGGCCTCTATCGACGTCCCAGCCTTCTTGCCTCCGCGCGGTGCCCGGCGCCGCTTCGGCTTGGTGCCGTCCGCGGCTTCACCGATTGCCGCGTCTCCCGTGGTTTCAGATTCCGCCATCGGGGGCGCGCCGACTTCGTCAACGGCCGTCGAGTCTGCGGGCGCGGCACCCTGGCTACCGTCAAGTCCTGAGGTTTCCCCGGCGCCCTGCGCCGCGATTTCCTCGGGCGAACGGCGATTGCGCCGGCGGCCACCGCGTTTGCCGCGACGGCGACGGCGGCGGCGTTCCTCCTCGCTGGCGGACTCCGGTGTTGCCTCGCGTTCGCCGGCTTCGGACTCGGCGCGCTCTTCCTCGTGTTCTTCCTCGCGGTCCTCGGATTCCCTCTCCGACTCGTCGCGTGCGGCCTCCACGGCAGGAACGCCACCGGTGTCGTCCTCACGGTGGTCCTTGCGACGACGCCGTGACCGGCGCTTGCGACGGCCACCCTCCGGGTTTTCTTCGGCTGCGGCGGCAGAAGAGGCGGGCGCCGCCGCCGGCCTCGTGGCCGCGCTCGTCGCCGGAATCTCCCTGTCCACTTCGGCGGTCGCTTCCGGTTCCTCACTGACGCGCAGGCGCTCGATACGGAAGTCCGGCGGCATCAGGCTGTCATCGGCCTGCATGGAAACCTGGAAGTTGTACCGCTTCTCGATCGCCGCGAGGCTTTCACGCTTGTTATTGAGAATATAGAGCGCGACCGGAGTGGCGACGAATACCGCAATTTCCAGCGAACGGTGGCGCAGTCCTTCCTCCTCGATGCCGCGCATCACGTGCAGCGCGGTTGAATCGGTCGAACGGATATGGCCGGTGCCACCGCAGGTGCGGCAGATTTCGCTGGCGGTCTCGAGCAGGCTGGGGCGCAAGCGCTGGCGCGACATCTCCAGCAGGCCGAAGGCGCTGATGTGGCCGATCTGAATGCGCGCGCGCTCGTTGCGCAACGATTCCTTCATGCGCCGTTCGACGGCGGCGTTGTTCCGCGACTCCTCCATGTCGATGAAGTCGATCACGATCAACCCGGCAAGGTCGCGCAGACGAAGTTGGCGGGCGACCTCCTCGGCCGCCTCCAGATTGGTCTTCAGCGCCGTCTCTTCGATGTGGCGCTCACGCGTGGCACGGCCGGAATTAACGTCGATCGCCACCAGCGCCTCGGTGCTGTGGATCACCAGATAGCCACCTGAACGGAGCTGCACCACCGGGTTGTGTACCGCGTCGATCTGGCTTTCCACCTGATAGCGGAAGAACAGCGGCATTTCCGTGTCTGTGTATGGCTGCACGCGCTTGGCGTGACTGGGCACCATCGCCTTCATGAAGTCCTTGGCGACGCGGTAACCCTCGTCGCCGGCCACCGTCACTTCGTCGATGTCGTTGCTGTAGAGGTCGCGGATCGAACGCTTGATGAGATTCGCTTCCTCATGCACCAGGGCCGGTGCAATCGATACCATGGTGCGCGTGCGGATCTCGTCCCACAGCCGGATCAGGTATTCATAGTCGCGCTTGATCTCGGCCTTGGTCCGTTCCGCGCCGGCGGTGCGCACGATCGTCGTCATGCCTTTCGGCACCTTCAGCTCATCGAGCATCTGCTTCAACCGGCGCCGGTCCTGCTGACTGCCGATCTTGCGGCTGATACCGCCGCCCCGAGACGTGTTCGGCATCAGCACGCAATAGCGGCCCGCCAGCGAGAGGTAGGTCGTCAGCGCGGCGCCCTTGTTGCCGCGCTCTTCCTTGACGACCTGCACCAGCATGATCTGGCGCCGCTTGATCACTTCCTGGATCTTGTAGTGCCGGTAGTGCTTCATCCGCGGCCGCGCGACCTCTTCGGCTTCATCGCCGCCGACGGTATCCACCGCGCCGCCATTTTCACCATCCTCGGCAACTTCGACCTCGGCCTCGGCGAGCAGTTGCTCGCGGTCGGCGACCGGGATCTGGTAGTAGTCCGGATGGATTTCGCTGAAGGCCAGGAAGCCGTGCCGGTTGCCGCCGTAATCGACGAAGGCTGCCTGCAGGGAGGGCTCTACCCGGACCACCTTGGCCAGATAGACATTGCCCTTGATCTGCTTTTTCCGGGACGTCTCGTAGTCAAAATCTTCTAGTTTCTTACCATTGATAACCGCCACCCGGATTTCTTCCGGATGGCTCGCATCGATCAACATTCTGCGTGCCATAAGGCCTGACTCCAACGCGCCGGCGCCGGGTTCGCGCGCTCAGAACCCTCGCTTCGGTCGCATTTGCTAGCGAGGCCGGCGGCACCCCCGAATTCCTCTGTCGAACAGCAACGTGCTCACGCACGCGCCAAGACCGGAATGCATCGGGGCGCCCACAATTCCCGGAACGAACCATTTTTTCCGGTTCGTGCGGAGGCGGCCTCGTGTTACCCAAAAATCCCGCGAATCCTTGAATGCCCCAATTCCCCTGCCTTTCGGCCCCAGACCGTATTGACCGGAATGAAGCCGTGAGTGGATCCGTTGCACCGCTGTTCCAGGATATGAACCGGTTCAGCTGATTCGCCGAGATACGCGCGACCGGTAAACTACGCTTGAACCGTATCGTTGGACAACGGGTAATTTCAGAATCGCAACTTAATGTTGGGAAAACACCTGCCTACCGACTCCAAATCCGGTTTCGGTTAAAGCGGATAGGGTGTGCGCAAGGAATGCATTGATCGTTTCTGGCAGTTCGCGCGGGGCGTAACGGTCGACCCTTGGCGGAACCCGGCAAGTTTTCGTGCGGATGTTCGTTTTTACTTGGCCGGAATCGCCGATTCCCGTATATATCTAAAAATATCAGATGTATACGCTCCAGTATCCGAGGCGATACGAAAAGTCAGGGAAAGATACGCAAGGCAGGCATGCAAGGCAGAATGGCTGGAATACACCGTTTTTCAGGAATGCGCGCGCTGATTGGCGCTGTGCTGGCGGGGGTGGCGATCTCGGGCACCGTCCTGGCGGCCAACCCGTCCGTCAAGGACGTGCGCATCGGCGTCAATCCGGACAAATCCTTGCCGGCGGCGACAACGCGGGTGGTTCTGGAAATCTCTGAATCGACGCCCTATTCGGCGTTCCTGCTCGGCGATCCCTACCGTCTGGTCATCGATTTGCCCGAACTGGACTGGGGTGTGAAGGAGTCGGTGGCGCAGACATCCAAAGGTCTGGTCGAGCGGTT